>CAZMXH010000111.1:0-9496 GCA_964570165.1 uncultured Actinomycetes bacterium | reverse complement strand
TGGTCAAGGAGCTCGGCATATCGACCGTCCGGTATCCCGGGGGAAACTTCGTGTCCGGGTTCCGCTGGGAGGACTCGGTCGGTCCGCGCGACCAGCGCCCGGTGCGCCGCGACCTCGCATGGCACGCGCTGGAGAGCAACCAGGTCGGCCTCGACGAATTCGCGCGGTGGCTGGGTCTCGTCGACGCTGAGCTCATGCTCGCGGTGAATCTGGGCACCCGCGGCATCCAGTCGGCCCTCGACCTGCTCGAGTACGCCCGGCGCTGCCTTCCGGAGGCCGCGGCGTCCTCCAGCCCCGTGGAGCGCTCCGTGGCGGCGCACCTGGCGGCCCTGCGGGCGGGTGCGGCGGTGCTCGCCGCGCGGGCGAGGCCGAAGGGGCAGGCTGGCCGCCGCCGCTCCCGCCGGGCGGGCCCGCGCAACGTGTGGGTCGATCTCGCGCGCGTGGCGCCGGAGTTGTCGGAGTGGGCCGACCTGTTCGCCAGCGGGGCTGCCAAGCGTGCTGCGGCGCAGGCGGGTCTGCCGCGCGCGGTGACCGAACGCGATGCCGATGACATGCTTCGCGAGGCGGATGTGTTCGTCGCACAGGTGTGCGGCCTGCTCGGGCTGCCCTACCAGGAGCCGCTGACCGGAGCGGTGCTCGGTTTCGCGACAAGCTGATAGCGGCGCGTCGGGATGCTGCGTGGCGGTTCGAGCGTTTCGGGACAATAGAGCCATCAGACCTGATGTGAGGAGTCGCTGCGATGCTCGATCCCACGGGCCTGTACCGGTTCACCGGCGAGCCCCCCAGCCTCGAGGCACCGGTGCTCGTCCATGCGTTGTCCGGGTTCATGGACGCCGGGCATGCCGGTTCGGGTGTGGTCGACCACCTGCTGGCCAACTTCGAGCACTCGGAGGTGGCACGCTTCGACGTTGATCTCCTGCTCGACTACCGCGCCCGGCGGCCGGAGCTGACGTTCGCCGAGGACCACTTCGACGGCTACCAGACGCCCGCCCTGGTGCTCCGGCAGGTTCGCGACGCGAACGGGGTTCCGTTCCTGCTGCTGAGCGGCCCGGAGCCGGACGTGATGTGGGAGCGGTTCGTCGCCGCGGTCGCGAGCCTGGTCAAGCGGCTAGGCGTCCGGCTCACGATCGGCATGCACGGCATCCCGATGGCGGTCCCGCACACCCGGCCGCTGGGCATCACGATGCACGGCACCCGCAAGGACCTGGTGACGGTGGTGAACCCGTGGCGCGGCGAGATTCGAGTGCCGTCGAGCGTGGGTTCGCTGCTGGAGCTGCGCTTGGGGGAGCTCGGCCACGCGGCGATGGGTGTGGTCGCCCACGTGCCCCACTACCTGTCCGAGGCGGAGTACCCGGATGCTTCGCTGGTGCTGCTCAGGTCGCTCGAAGCCGCGTCCGGCCTGACACTACCGGCAGGCTCGCTCACCGAGGCGGCCGAACACACGCGGGTGCTCATCCAGCAGCAGGTCGACCAGTCGGAAGAGGTCGGCCGGGTGGTCGAGGCCCTCGAGACGCAGTACGACGCCTACTCGGGCGCCGGGGGCCGCGACAGCCTGCTGGGCAACCAGGCCGCGATGCCCACCGCCGATGAGATCGGGGAGCAGGTCGAGCGCTTCCTGGCAGATCTCGACGAGGGCGGGCAAGCGGAGTAGCCGTTGGGCCCCGCGATGCACCGCATCGGGGTGCCGGCCCGCCAAGTACGGTAGGCAATGTGAGCCCACGGACACTGACCGCCTACCGGTTCCTGGCATACACGACAGGTGTCGTCCTGCTGGTCTTCACTGTCGAGATCATCGGCAAGTACGCCTTCGGCGTCGAGAGCTTCGAGTGGATCGCGCAGGTGCACGGGCTGGTCTACATGGCCTATCTGATCGTGACCCTCTACCTTGCGATCCAGCTGCAGTGGACCTGGCGGTGGACGGTGCCTGTCGTGCTCGCCGGCACCATTCCCCTGATGTCGTTCATCGCCGAACGGAAGGTCGTGGCGAAGGTGCGGGCGGACCATCCGGAGTTGGTGCGCTCTGCCGTGCCTTCCTGACGGTCGAGCGCATCGTCGACAGCCAGAAGGCGACAACCGCGGCTGCGAATACCCACCACTGCGCCCAGTAGGACAGGTTCTGCCATGGGCTGACATCGCGGATCGGCGCAACGGCATCCACGTCGAGGGGCTCCGGTGCGGCGGCGGGCGCCGGTCGCTCGTCAGCCAGGACCATGAACCCGTCGTACAGTTCGCTTCGATCGAGGCCGGTGGCGCCTGCGACTGCCGCTGGAGCGAGATAGCCGATCTGCCCGGGCGGCAGCGGAGAGGGCCCGGTGGCCACGGCGGGATCTTCGGGGGCCACGAGATGGCCGGAGACGCTGACATCGCCACCGGTCGGCGCGGCCGGCATCCGATCAGGATCGGGGGCCCAGCCGCGGAGTACGGTAAGCGTCCCCTCGGTGGTCTCGAGGAGCCCGACGCCGTACGCCCCGAGCACGCCGTCGTGCATCCTCGCCGGAACCACAAGGTCGGCCACATAGGAGCCCGTCGCGATGACGGCCCGATCCGCGGCACCGTCTATGCCGCCGCCAGGCTCGGCGATCTCGGCCAGGGGGACCGGCGGTCGGTCTCGTAGGTCCTGCCGGGCGTCGCTGTCGCGGTAGACGCCGAGCTGCCACCACCCGAGTGCGACGAACGCGACGACGAGAGCCGCGACCGCGGCGTGCACGGCGAGCCACCGCGGACGCAGCAGAGACCGGCTCACCGTTCGAGGCTACCTGGAGCGAAACTTGAGCGCCCACGGCCCTTCAGGGCTGATCGGCAATGCTCTAAGTTAATGAGGTGGCTTGCGAGCCACTTTCGAGCGGGGGCATGTAACGAGCAAGCAAGCCGTGTTGGGAACGATACGACGGAGAACTGAAGCTACGATGCGTCGACCCCACCCGTTGACCGCCCTCTCTGAACGCGAGTGGGCGCAGGCTTGGGAAGCTGAGCAGACAGCCTTGGATGCGCTGGAGTCGCAGCGAGGCTCGTGGCTGCCCAACGTCGTCGAGGCGCGCAACTGGGGCGCGGTGCGATGGACCTCGGGGCGCCCATCGCACGCCGCCGCGACCGGCCAGGCGGCGACGGAGTCGTTCGCGGTGCTTCGACCGGGCCTGACCGACCGAGCGGCCCGGGCGCGCATCTTCGACGCGCTGCGGGACGCCCCGCCGGTCCGCCGGATTCTCGGGTTCGGTTTCCGCGAGCACCACATCCGCGGCGCGGTTGTCGGCGCCATCGTGGGCGGCGTGGCACTCACCGCGGTGGCCGCCGTGCTCGCGGCCGGCCCAATGATCATCATAGCCGCGGTGGTGGCCGGCCTGTTGGTGGGCGCGGCTCTGGGAGTCGTCGTCAGGCATTACGGGTTTCGCCGTCGGAGGGCGGCCATCCTCGGCGACAGGGAGAACGTCCGGCTTGTCGTGGGGCGGTATGCGCCGCCGGCATGGATTCGGCTGGTCGAGGCCGCGACTCTCGTCGCGGTGCAGGCCAAGGACCACCCAGCGCCGGACAACCAGGGCAAGGAGGCAGTTCACCGTGCGATGTGGGAGGCCGCGGGGCTGCTGCTGTCATCGTCGGATCACACCGGGGTGGAGGTACTGGCCGAAGGCGTCGAGCGGCTCGTGGCGGCCGATCGCGGCTGAGGACGGCTGACCAAGCTCCGCGGTGGCAGAGCGCCCCGGGACTTACAAGGCCATCAGATGCTGGCAGCGGCGGTGCGGACTGCGGCCAGCATCCGAACTTTGTGCTTGGCGAAGTAGGGTGCGGACGCCGACGCCGCAACGGTCGCGACGATGTCGCTGGCGCCGGTGCGCGGTACCGGCGCGGCGACGCACGCCAGGTTGGGCTGGAACTCCTCGGTGTCCCACGCCACACCGGTCGCACGGATCTGCGCCAGTTGCTCTTCCAGTTCGCCGATCCGGGTGATCGTGTTGGCCGTCAGCCTGGGCATCCCCGCGGAGGCGAGGTACTCCCTCCTCTGGGTGTCCGAGAGCTGGGCAAGCAGCGCCTTGCCATACGCCGAGGCGTGCGCGGCCTCGTTGAATCCGACGTCGACGGGGGTAGCCCGGGGCGCCTGCGGGGAGTCCGCGATCTCGGCGATCACCAGGTTGTCGGCGCGGAGGACACCGAGATACACGGGTGCCTTGATGGCGTGGTGGGCGGCCGAGAGCGCCGAGGTTATCCGGGCGGAACCGATCAGTTCGCGGCGCAGCGCGTAGTGCAGTCCAGAGACCTTGTAGCCGAGTCCGTAGCCGCGCGCCTCCTCGAGGCGGACGAGGTACCCCTCGTGGACGAGCGTGTGCAGCAGGTGGTAGGTCGTCGACAGCTTCAGGCCGGCACGCCGGGCGACGGCCTTGGCCGGAATGCCGTCGCCGGCCGCCGCCACGATCTCGAGGACCCTGAGCGCCCGGGACACCGATCCGACTAGACCACGCGTGTCCAGGGATTGAGGGGATCCTGGTGGACTCATACTTCCTCCCGTTGTCAACGGCAGCCTAGTCCCCCGTGCAAGGCTGCCGTTGACAACGGGTCGCTCAGTGACTGACACGATGGTCGCTGTCCGACCAAGCGCCCGTCAACGCGAACGCTGCCGCGATTTCACACTGCTGTAAATACGACATAACGGACACTTAGTTTCAAGGGAGTCCCTGGGCGTGGATCTTTCGGAGTGTCTCGACGGTGTCGGCCTCGGCGGCCGGCTTGTCCGGGCGGTGACGTAGGACCCGCGCGAAGCGGAGTGCCATCTTGGCCGGATAGCGCGGCGACGACTGGACGCCGTCGAATGCGATCTCTACGACGAGCTCAGGGCGGACATGTACCACCCACTCGTCGGTCGGGCCCTCGGCCAGCCCGAGGAGCGTCTCGGTCTGCCAGCGCAGCATCGCGTCGGTGAGCCCCTTGAACGTCTTGCCGAGCATCACGAACCCGCCCGGCGGGCCGTACGCGCCGTCCGGGTCCCGAGCGCCGAGATGCAGGTTTGACAGGTAGCCGCGACGCCGGCCATGGCCCCACTCCGCGGCGAGCACGACGAGGTCGAGCGTGTGCCGCGGCTTGACTTTGATCCACGCCGCACCCCGTCGGCCCGCCTCGTACGGCGCGTCGAGCGCCTCGCCGACGACGCCCTCGTGGCCGCGTGCGATGGCGTCGTCGAAGAAGGCCTTCGCCTGCTTCTCGTCATCCGTGACGAGCCTCGGGGTGCGGTGCTGCTCGGGAACGACCTCAGCGAGCGCGTCGAAGCGGGCTGAGGCCGGCAGACCTACCAGGTCCCGCCCGTCAAGGTGTAGGCAGTCGAACAGGAACGCGGAGACTGGCGTGTCGTCACGGGCGCGGTCGACGTCGCCCGAGCGGCCGAGCCGGGACGCTGTGCGCTGGAACGGCAGCGGACGGCCCCGGGCGCCCAGCGCGATCGCCTCGCCGTCCAGCACGACGGAGGCCGCCGGGAGCGCGAGCGCGATCTCAACGAGTTTGGGGACCCGGCTGGTGACGTCGTCGAGAGTACGGGTGAAGACCCGGACGGCGGAGCCGTCGCGATGGACCTGCACCCTGATGCCGTCGAGCTTCCATTCGAGCGCTGCCGGGCCGGTACGCGTGAGTGCCTCGCTCAGGCTCGGCGCGCTCTGCGCCAGCATCGGCCGCAGCGGAGTGCCGACGGCGAGCCGGAACCTGTCCAGGCCCGCGGAGCCGTCCGCCAGCACGGCGGCCGCTACCGGCGACAGCGCGCCGGCGAGCATGACCGCACGGCGGATCTCGGTGCTGGGCAGCGCCGCCGCCACGGCGACGGCCTCGGTGAGGGTGCCGTCGAGGGCGCCCTGCCGGAGTTCGCCGCTGACCAGGCCCGCCAACAGCCGCTGCTCCGGTGCGGTGACGCGGGCCATCAGCGCCTTGAAGCGCTCACGTCGTTCGCTGGCGGAGCCCGGGCCGGACAGTGCGGCGAGCTCGGCGAACTCGGAGTCGACCTCCGCAACCGTCAGTGTGGCCTCCGCTGCGGGCGGCGGCAGGTCGCGGAGCGCGGCGTAGCCCAGGCCGGTTCGCCGTTGCCGCAGCTCGCCCGACAGGTAGTGCACGACGGTCGGCACGTCGGCGGGCTCGGCTGCCCGCAGGCACTCAGCGAGCAGGGCCGCCTTCGCCGTTCGCGAGGAGGTGCCGGCGACGGCCATGGACGTGTCGGCCACGAGGCGCAGGAGCACCTCACCAGTGTGCCCTGTGCGACCGACAGCGGTCGGTCCCGTCAGGACCGCAGCCGGACGGGCTGCTCAGGAGCCCGGTTCCGACTCCCCAAGCGTCACGTCGACCGACACCGACTCGCCGTTCCGCACGACTGTGAGAGTGACCTCGTCGCCGGGGCGGTATGACCGGATGGTGGCGACGAGCGTCTCATTGTCGGAGATCCGCTGGTCGTCGACCTCGGTGATGATGTCGCCCTCCTGCAGGTCGACCTCTGCCGCGGCGGTGCCCGGGTCGATCCGCACTATCTCTGCTCCCCGGACCTCGCCCTGGGCGGGGACGACGCGCACTCCGATCTGGGCGTGGGTCGCCTGCCCGTCGTCGATCAGGTCTTCGGCGATCGCCCGCGCCTGGTCGATGGGGATCGCGAAGCCGAGGCCGATCGATCCCTGGCTGCCCGGCGTGGTGAAGATGGCGCTGTTGACGCCGATCACCTGCCCGGACATGTTGACCAAGGGGCCCCCCGAGTTGCCGGGGTTGATCGGAGCGTCGGTCTGAATGGCGTTGAAGGTCGCCGGCTGCTCCGTCGTGGGTCCTCCGGCGGTGACCGCACGGTTCAGCGCGGAGACGATCCCCGACGTCACGGTGCCCTCCAGTCCGAGCGGCGAGCCGATCGCGACGACCTGGTCTCCGACCCGCAGGTCGGCAGAGCGGCCGAGGTCGGCGGGCCGCAGACCGGAAACCTCTCGAGCACTGATGACCGCGAGGTCGGTGAGCGGGTCGGCGCCGACGATCTGGGCGGGAGCGGTCGATCCATCGTTGAAGGTGACGAGGATTCCGCCGTTGCCGGCGGCCTGTGCGACGTGGTTGTTGGTCAGTATCAGCCCGTCAGAGGACAGGATGATTCCGCTGCCGCCGCCCCTGCCCACGCTGAGCGAGACCACGCTCGGCAGCACCTGGTCGGCAACACGGACCACATCGGAAGCTTCGCCGCCGCCGCTGGGCGCAGGCTCCTGGTCGAGGCTGCTGACCACTGTGCTGTCCTCGTCGGTGACGGCGCTGTACACGGCCGCGCCAGCCGCGCCGCCGAGCAGTCCGGCGATCACAGCGAGCGTCACCACGAAGGCCGTACTTCGGTGTGCCGGCCGCGTCGGTGGTCGTGAGGCTACGGCGTACGGCGCATTGGAGTCGTGAGGTGCCGATGGGTCATTGTGGCTAGTTGTGTCATCAGTGCTGTCGATGTCACGGGTGTGCAAGTCCGCCGTGTCATACGGGTGGGTACTCCACGGGTCCCGGCGGGGATCCTCGCCACCGGAGCCAGGCGGGGCGGACCAGCCGAGCGCAGTGCGGTCGCCACTGTGCTGCGGGTCGGGTGTCATCCGTTCCATATCAGCACATTGCCCGGTCGGCCTGAGAACATGCTGAACCTCAGGCAAGAGCACGCGGAGAAGTACCGTCTGGCAGCGTCAGCGTTAGCCGGGCACCTCCCATCGGGGAACGCCCCGCGCTGACCTGGCCGCCGTGGCGGAGCGCGGCGGATCGCACGATCGCCAGCCCAAGGCCGGATCCGGGGCTGCCGCGAGCCTCCTCGGACCTGTAGAACCGCTCGAACACATGCGGCAAGTCGGCATCGGCGATGCCCGGACCCTCGTCGATCACTTCGAGCGTGCCGTCCCGCAGCGTGACCTGGACGGCACCGCCGGGCGGGCTGTACTTCGCCGCGTTGTCCAGCAGGTTGGTCGCAGCCCGGTCCAGCAACTGGGTGTCGCCCTCGATCACCCAGGGCTGGAGGTCGGCCGAGAACGTCACGGCCGGCGCCCGCCGCCGTACGCGGTTGAGCGCATCGCGCACGACGTCCGCGAAGTCGACGATCTCGAGATGGGTCCGGGGTTGATCCTCGCGGGACAGTTCCGTCAGGTCCGCGACGAGTGCGGACAGCTCCTCGATCTGGGCGCGGACGTCGTCGATCAGCTCGGACCGGTCTGCGGGGTCGAGCCCGCCCTCGCGATCGCTCTGCACCAGCAGGTCGAGATTCGTTCGCAGGCTGGTCAACGGCGTGCGGAGCTCGTGACCCGCGTCCGCGACGAGCTGCCGCTGCCGCGCTCGGGCGTCGTCCAGTGCGGCCAGCATTGCGTTGAAGGAGTGCGCCAGCCGTGCGATCTCGTCCTGGCCCTCGAGCTCGATCGGGGTCAGCTCGCCGGTGGCGGCCACGTGCTCGGCAGCCTCGGTCAAGCGCTGGACCGGGCGCAGGCCCGCCCGGGCGATCGACGCTCCCGCCCAGCTGGCGAGCGCGATGCCGAGCCCGCCCGCCGCCAGCGAGACCAGGCCGAGCCGGTCGAGTACGCGGTCGACGGTCGCGGTGGGCTGTCCCACGACGAGTGCGAGGCCGCGCCCGGCGGGCACCGCCACCACGCGGTACGACTCGCCGTCCAGAGTCGCCGTGCGGATGCTCTCCCGCGCCTCCCCGCGCGCGACGGCAAGCTCTTGCGCACCGATAGGGGGCGCGCTCTGCTCGCCGAACGTGGAGAACCGTACGTTGTCGAAGCGGATGAGCCCGACCCGCAGATCGGCCGCGAGAATGGCCTCGGACGGCACTGTCACGAGCTCCGCGGGATCAGCCAGCGGGCTTGCGACCGCCTGGTAGGCGCGGTCGAACAGGTTGCTGTCGGCGCTGTTGGTCAGCTGCACCCGCACGGTCGTGTACGCCGCGATCGCCGTGGCGAGGACGGCCAGCCCGACGCCGAGAGCCGCCAGCGCGCCCACCCGGGTCCGCAGCGGCAGACGGCGGACCCGGTCGCGGACCACGCCCGGCCGCAGCCGCGCACGTTGTTCTCGGAGCCAGTCCCGTAGACCGGCTCGGGGACGGTTCACGGCGGTGTCTCCCGTGCGACGTAGCCAACGCCGCGGACTGTGTGGATCAGCCGCGGCTCACCTCCCTCCTCGGTCTTGCGCCGCAGGTAGCCGATGTAGACCTCGAGGGAGTTCGCGGTGGTCGGGAAGTCGTACCCCCACACCTCCTCCAGGATCCGCTCCCGGGTCAGCACCTGGCGTGGGTGCCGCAGCAGCAGTTCGAGCAGCGAGAACTCGGTGCGGGTCATCCGGACCTTGCGATCGCCGCGGTGCACCTCGCGGGTGGCCGGGTCGAGCGTCAGGTCGGCCAGCGTCAGGGCAGCGGCCTCGTGCCCGCTCGTGGCCGTACGGCGCAACAGCGCGCGCAGCCGCGCGAGCAGCTCCTCGAGGGCGAACGGCTTCGGGAGGTAGTCGTCCGCGCCCGCGTCCAGACCGGCGACCCGGTCGGAGACCTCGCCCCGCGCGG
>CAZMXH010000110.1:592-9542 GCA_964570165.1 uncultured Actinomycetes bacterium | reverse complement strand
CTCGCCGTGGGCCGAGCCGATGTGCTCGATATCCCGCGACCCGCGCCGCGAAGAGTGCACGATCTGCACCGCAGTGGCCCCAGATGCCGTCTTCACGGTGCGCCCGTACACCACCACAACAGCCTAAGAGATCAACTTAGTCCGCAAATCCACGCCACCAACGTGACGAAAGCCCAGGTCAACGCCTTGCGCTCAGGCACAACCCTGCGAACGTGAGCCAAGTCAGGTAAGAAGTGGTAAGCGTCAGGTAAAGCCGGCTCGCTACGGCCGAAAGCGGGGTCGCCGACAACTCGAAACCGCGTTCTACCACCTCGCCGCGAGGCGCCTCAGGGTACCTAGTCGTGCGACTTGTCTCGCACGTTGTATTTCCGCTGCTTGAGAAAGTAGGTATCCTCGCCTCCCTCAAGAAGCTCGAGGACGTGGTTCCGAACTTCGTCGGTATCGATTGCACCAGCCATCGCAAGCTCGGCGTGTTTCGCGTCAGCCTTCAAGACGACGAACTTGTCGGAGTCGGAAGCCACCGCGAGGCTTGAGTTGTGCGTCGTGAAGATGAACTGACGAAAACGTTTGGACTTGCGTAAACGGACACACATATCGTCCCAGATTGACCGGATATCAAGAGAATCCTCAGGCTGGTCGACGACGATCGGGGCATCTCCCTCGCATAGGGTCATGATAAGAAATGCTGTCGCCTTTTGGCCCGTCGATAGTTCCGCAAGCGGCGCGTAATCACCGCTAGGCCGCCGGAAGCTGATTTGTGGCCGGTCGGTCGGCGTCGCGGTATACGCCATCGCTAATAACTGCTCGTAGTCTTGCTCACCTAACAGAAAGTCGGCGAGGACCCGAATCTTGTCGAGCGGGAGGCCGGTGGCTTCTTGTATCGGCTCAAGGTAGCGCTCGTGGCGCGCGTGATCGTAGTTGAGGAGGGCGCTGACGAATCTGCGGGGTGAGATCGCCCGGGCGATGGCGTCGACTTCGGCTCCCGTGAGATAGGAGCCCCGCTTCATCTCGCCAAGACGTTTGGAGAAGTCGTCGTAGTTGGACGCTGCTTCGACGCTCGCCCGGATCTGGTCCTCGGACTTCTCCTCGAACCAAGCACATCGCTCGCGACGCGCCTGAGTGTACTCCGCTTGACGCTTCTCAAGCCGGTCGAGGACACGCTGACGACGCTCCGCGATTGGTCGCAGCCGCTCGCCCTGCTGACGGCGCGCCAGCAGCTCCCTTTCGACTTGATCGAGCCTCGCCACCAGACGCGCCCGCTCTTGGTTGAGTGCCGGCGCATCGCCGCCGACGCGCTTAATCTCGTCGGCGTACTCGGTGGAAATGGCCTGAAAGGCCTTCATCCACTCCGCTCGAGCCTGACGAATCTCCTTCCGGGCTTCGGCCAGCAGGTCCAGCCCTGCAGCCGCTTGCTCGAGCGCCTTTCGCTGAGCTTCCCTTAGCTTGTCGGCAACCTGCCGGAGAAGCTGGTCGTCCGCGAGGCAGTGGGCGGTGCCTCCGGCATCGGGGCGACCTCCAGCCCATCTTTGCCGGCGGTGGCCGCAGCGATCACTCCCTCGAGCGCCTCGACATTGCGATCGAGCACCTGTTTCTTGGCCTGTGCGTCGCGGTACTTGCTGAAGATTGGACTGATCAGCGCTTTGTCCTTGTCAGCAATCTGCGCTTTCAGCGTCGCGACTGTGGCCTCATCGACGGCGATCTGCTTCCGGCTGCGGATCAGCTCCGCGACATCTTTGTCGAGCTTGAGCAGCTCGGCGCGCGCCGTCTCGATATCGCGCTGGAACGAGTGGAAGTCGAAGAAGGAGTCAATGAACTTGATCTGCTCCGCCTCACTCTCAGCTAGCCGGATGATCTCGTTCTGGCTGAGGAAGTGACACGGGAAGAACTCCGACGGCTCGAAGCTCACATTGCTGATCGGACTGCCGTTCGCTGGATCGTAGACGCGATGGATGCTGTGAGAGGTTCCGCCACTGTCCACGATCGTGACAGTGACCGATCCGTACGGCCCGAGTTGGTTCGCGAGCTTCTTCTCGTGGTCGTTGCGGATTTCCGGCTGCTCGGAGACCTGATCGAGGGCAAAGCGGATCAGCTCGATCAGCACCGACTTTCCGCTTCCCTTGGATCCGAGGACGGTCGTCAGGCCTTGATGGAGATCCAAGGACAATCCATCGAGGAAGCCGCCACTGACCTCGACTTTCGCGATTCTGGGACCGCCGGATCGGGCGAGCGAGACTGCAGCTCCGAGCCTCGGGTACTCTATTCGCACCTCGCGGTCGATAAAGCATTGTCGCAGGCTTTCGAGCGTGATTGGCCGCTCGACGTAGAAGTAGGTGAACCGACTCCCGATGCTCGCGAGGCCATGGCCGTGCCCTTTCCCGTCGCCAGCGGGGTTATCCGAGGCTTGATATACCGCGAGCTTGCGCTTGTAGGTCGGATCGCTGCCGTCGAGCATGTCGTACGTCCGCTTCCTCGTGGCTCGCTTCCTCTCATCGAAGAACTCCTCTGCCTTGGCCTCCGCAGCCAGGACAACGGGATGGCGCACGAGCTCGGTGCGTATGGCGCCTCGCATGTCGGCAAGCGACCCCTTACTGCTCTGGCAGTGCGCCAGGACGGCGATCCCGTCGCGCTTCCCAATCTCTTCTAAGACATCGAGGATCCCCTTCGTCGCGGTACCGCGTTTGAGGTTTGCGCCCGTACCCGTTAGCGCCCCGATACTCACGAGGAAATGGTCGATGTCCCTAGCGGTCGTGTCCAGCGGGAAGAGCGCCGTTAGGTGGATACCTTCGTTCCCAGCGAGGTTGTTGATTTCGACGCCGGGGATGATCGCGATGCCGTTCGGCTTGGCAGCGCCCCGAAGGTCGTCGATGAACTGACCTGACTCGTGGTCGGTGACCGCGATGCCGTCCAAGCCACGGCTCATGATGTGCTCGACGATTTCTTCTGGGCTTACCTCTCCATCGCGCCAGTCGTGAGACGCTGGCGTGTGGACATGCAGGTCTAGAGCAACGCGCTCAAGGCCAAGGCGCGAGGGATTCTCCGCGCTCGCTTGCGTCATTGGCGCGATCCCACCTTCCGCGGTTCGGCTTCGCAGATTCCTTCGGCGTAGCGCACGGCCTGGACTAGGACACCTCAAGCGCGAAGTGTCACCGTGGCCTGGACCAGGCGACGTCGGCTCACCCTGCTCATCGCAGATGGTGGAGTCAGTCACGCAGCAGTACCAGGCGTACACCTGGGACCGCACTTGACTGACTGATTCATCCAGTCTGAGCTGATCCACAGCTTAAACATCCAGGCGCCCGCCCGCATCGATGTATCCGGGCACGGGGCCCGAGGCACTCCCGAAAACACACACTCACATCGGCACGACAGTGTGTCCCCAGCTCGGCATGACCGCGCTATGGACGCTGAAGGCCTGTGGTCGGCGTGGGTTGGTCTATCCGAGGGCTTGTTGGGCGTCGTCAATGTGGGCTCGGGCTTCGTCGACGTCGCGTCGGAGCCGGTCGATGTCGATGACGCGGCCGGTGTCGGCGGCGTCGAGTGCGGCTTGTCGTAGGAACGCGGACACGCTCATCCCGGCCGCTTGGGCGGCCTTGCGGACTCGGCGTTCTTCGTCGAAACTCAGCCGTACCGCCACCCGCGCCGCACGCGGGGGTGTATAGGCGACCTGGTCGCCGGCCATGTCGGGGTCGTGGCGGTGGGTGTAGTAATACTCGGCCAGTTCAGCTTCGGTCATCTCACTGATGGGTTTGTCGTTCATAGACTTGTCGGTCATGATTCCTCCCACGCCGTGATCGGGCGGACCATGCGCCGGTCGGCGTGCCATGCGATCACCACGACGATGCGGCGCCCGCCGTTCGTGACGCCGAACGCGTAGTAGTCGCCGGAGCGGCCCTTGCGGTTGCGTCGCACGGTCGGGTTGTTGACCAGGGCTTGGGTGATCTCCTCCTCGCTGATGCCGTGGCGGGTGGCGTGCTCGCGGTTGGCGTCGTCCCAGTCGATGTCGTCCGGGCAGACGATGCCGCCGCCACCGTGTTCTGTGTTCGACATTCTAGCTCCATTGTCAGACACGTGGCCCCGATGTGGCCATTCTCGGGTTCACAGGTCGCGCCCGTGGGCTTGGGATGCTGAGGTTCGCGTGGCGTCCCGTGGCATGGCTGCCTGCCCGGCAGAGGGTCGCGGCGTTCTCGAGCTCGTCGGGTCGCTGGGTGGGGTGCTTTGGCCGGCGACCTCGCCGGGCGCCGGGGCTGGCCGGTCGAGTTCGGCGAGATCCTTCTCCACGTGCGCGAGTCTCTGTTTGGCCGCGGCCAGCTCGGCTGCCCGGTCGAAGGGAGCGTCGAGCAGGCGCCTGGTTTGGTCGGCTCGGCTACGGTGTTCGTGTTCAGCGTCCCTGCGCTGTTCCAGCAGGGTGTCGATGCGGTTGAGGTGGCCTTCGAGGCGACGCATCAGGCCGTGGCCGAGATTGTCGCGGGAGAGGTCCTGAACGTCGACGTGGGTCACCGCGGTGGGGATGCCGTCGAGGCTGAGTACGAGGTCGTCGCTGCGGCGGGCTGCTTCGAGGTGCAGGTCGAACCCGCCGATGGCCCCAATGACCTCAGTGGTGTCGCGGCCGCGTTGGGTGCCAGTGTGGGCTTCGGCGAGTACATGGACCAGTGCCTGCCCGGCGTCGGCGCGGGTGGTGTATCGCCGCCCGCGGATGGTCATGGCGAACTGTTCACCGTCGGTGGGCTGGCGCACGGTGATCGCCTGTTCGAGTGCTGCGATGTCGCGCGCAGCTGCCTCGGCCGCCGCTTCGGCTTGGCGGGTCTCGAACTGGAGGCGACGCTGCTGGTCATGGTGGGCGCGTTCGAGGGTGGCCAGCCGTGAGATGTCGGCGACGAGTTGCTCGCGTTCCAGGATGAGGGGGTTGCCGGAGCTGGCGGCTTTGAACTCGGCGTAGGAGATGGCGTCGGAATCGCCGATGTCCTCGATAGTGCGGCTGACCTGTCCACCGGCTCGAAGCTGGGCAATGAATCGTTGCTTGCGTTCCACGGTCTGCCACATGTGGGTGTCCAGCGAACCCTCAGTGGAGTAGCCGAGGATCTCGACCTGGCTGTTCTGGTTGCCTTGCCGGATCACGCGCCCTTCGCGTTGTTCGAGGTCGGCGGGCCGCCACGGGCAGTCCACATGGTGCAGCGCGACAGCGCGGGTTTGGACGTTGACACCGGTGCCCATCTTCTCGGTGGACCCGACGAGCACGTTGACGCGGCCATCGCGGCAAGCGTCGAACAGCTCGGCCCGTTCGGCGTCATTGCGGGCTTCGTGGACGAACCGCACCCGGGCGGCGTCCAGGCCCAGGTTGGCCAGCTCGTCGCGCAGTGCGGCGTAGAAGTTCCAACCGTCGCCGGTGGGGGTGGAGCGGTCGCAGAACACGATCTGTAGTCCGCCAGGCCGCGAATGGGGCTGTCCGGCCGGGTCGGCGAACACTCGGTCGGCGTGCTCGCGGTGGATGCGCATGACCTGCTCCGCGACGGCGGCGACCCTGCCGCCGGCCGGGTCCGGCGGTAGTCCGACGAGACGCGGGTCAAGGGCCGCGTTGCGGCCATCGTTGACAATCTTGAGCATGTTGTCCTCGGTCGGGTCCACCGCGCGGGAGCGGACCCGGTCGGCCCGCCGCTGGAGGTCGGCCTGGTAGGCCGCGACCTCCTGCGACGGCTGGGTGATCACAGGCCGCCGGGTGCCGCCGGCGATGATGGGCAGCGGCAGGTCGAGGTCGTCGCGAGAGACGACATCGGAGAACTGGCACACCATCTCGACCAGCTCCGGGGTGTTCACAAAGGAGGCGATCCGGGTGTGCATCCGATAGCCGGCGCCGGTGACGTCGGTCTCCAGCGCAGTGACCGCGCGGCAAAAGTTCGCCGCCCTCGTGTCGAAGGCCTCCACGCCCGCGCGCACGAGCTGGTCCGGGGCGAGAAACGACTGCACGACATACATCTCGCGCAAAGAGTTCGCCACCGGGGTCGCGGTGGCGAACGTGCCTATCTTGGTCGGGTTCCGGTCGCGCAACACCTTCAGTTTGATCGCCAGGTCCTCGGCCTGCTGAGAAGGGTTGGCGGTGTTGTCGAACTCGCGCACCCCGGAGGCGACGCGCTTGTTCTTGAAGTGATGCGCCTCATCAACGAACAAGTAATCGCAGCCGGTCCGCTCGAAGCTGATCCCCGTGTCGCGGCCGGCGCCGGCGCGTAGCTGCCGGAGCCGGTGCCGGCCTTTCGCGAGAGCCTTCTCCAGTTCCTTGGCGCGCAGCCGCCCGCCGCCTGCTTGGGCGGCGGTGTTCTTGGCCGCCTCGATCCGGCCCAGTTCCTGCTCCAGGTACTCGGCCTCGGTACCCGCCGAAACGGGGATCTGCTTGAACACCGACTTGGGCACGATGACTGCGTCCCAGTCGGCCGTCGCCGATGTGGCGACGAACTCGCGCCGCTCGGACGGGGTCATGCCGGATTGGCCGACGAGCAGCTTGGCCCGCGGGTACCACTGGGTGAACTCGCGGGCGAACTGCTCGATGAGGTGGTTGGGCACGACGTACCAGGGTTGGCGGGCCAACCCGAGCCGGCGCAGCTCCATCCCGCCCATGATCATGGTGCCGGTCTTGCCCGCCCCGACCACATGGTCGAGCAGCACTGTGGGCTCGGCCACGATCCGGGCCACCGCGTCGCGCTGGTGCCTGCGCGGCCGGAACGTCTCCCCCAGACCGGGCAACGCCAGTGCGGACCCGTCGTAGGTCGGGGGCACTATGGCGTTGAATCGCCAGTTGTACTCGCCTGTCAGCCTGCGAACGCGGTTGGGATCGGTGAAGACCCACTCGGCGAACTTGCGGTCGATGGCGTCCTTCTTCTCCTGCGCAGCCAGGGTGGCTTGCACGTCCCGGCTGCCGCCCTGGTCTTGCGGGAGGCGGACGTCGACCGGGGTGTTGTTCATGCTGGCCTCGAGCAGCGCCACCGCGTCGCGGCGGTCGGTCCCCCAGGTGGCGGTCATGGCAGGGGTGTGGCGTTGCCAGCGGGGCACGTCGATGATCCACTTCCCGAGTTCGGGCTGGTAGCCGATATCGACATCGGTGGCGGTGGCGCCGAACACCTCGGTGATGAAGTCGCGGTAGTCGGTGGCGGGGATCCAGGTGACGCCCGGCTTGACGCTGATCTCGCCAGGCTGCAGGTCGGGCGGCTGCACCCGCTCCAGCGCGGACACGTTCGGCATCCACCGTTCGCCGTCCGGGCCGTCAGCGAGCCGGCGGGCGAGCTGGAGCTTGTCGCGCACGTTGCCGGACAGATACCGGGCGGCGGGCTCGACCTGCCCGGTGGACGGGTTGATGAACGCCAGCCCCTGCTCTTGTACTTCCTGCCAGGCCTGGGCGGGGTCGATGCCGAGCAACGTGGCGACGCGGTCGATGTCGACCCGTCCGCTCTCGCCCCACGTGATCGCCACCGGGTCCGCCGGCGTGTTCGCGGTACGCGCGGGTTCGCGGGGACGGACCACGTCAACGGTGAAGATCGGGGCCTTGCGAACCTGCCCGGTCTCCTCGTCGAACAGTTCCAGCGCGGCGACCACGGCAAAGTCCGGGTCGTGCTTGCGCAGGCCGCCGAAGGGTGGGCGGCGTTTCTGCGGGGCGGCGCCCTCGCGTCGGGGTTGGACGAGCTTGTACCGGTTGATCGGCCCGTGGCGTTGTACGTAGGCGTCGTAGAGCTGGTTGAGCCGGGCGCGTCGGGTCTGGATCTCGGTACGGTCGCCGCCGGTGGCCTGGGCGTCCACCAGGTTGAGCGCCTCGTCCCGCAACGCCAGCAGCTCGCGTAGCTCGGCGGCCTGCGAGGCGGGCACCTCGTGGTCGATCCAGCCGCGGTCGATGGTGTAGCGGGCGAACCCACCGTCCGGGGTGGTGGCGATGCTGCCCGGCTTCGCAGGCCGCTCCCGCTCGACCAGCACGGTCTCGGCGGCATGGTCGGCGGTCCGCTCGTCGCCCGGGCGCGCATCCAGCACAAGACCTCGGGCGCGGGCGCCATCGACGATGGTGTCGACGGCGGCGGCGAGCGCGGTCTCCAGGTCTCGGCCGTCGGGCCGGACCCGCATCTCCTCGGCGCGGTACAGCCCGCGGCCTACCTCCAACTCCCCCAGGACGAGGTGCGGGTGGGCGGCGAACCATTCGTTCACCGTCACCGCGCCGCTGTCGGTGGCGACCTCGACCGTCCGCTCCCACCGTCCCGTGAACTCGTCCGGCGTTTCGCCGTCCCGCCGCCTCCGCAGGATCAGCAGGTCGGTGACGACGTCGGTTCCCGCGACGCGGGCCATTGCCCCGGACGGCAGCCGTACCGCGCCGACGAGGTCCCCGTAGGTGTGCATGTCCCGGCGGGCCGCTAGGTTGTGCTTGTCCAGTGTCCCGGCCGAGGTAACCACCGCGACGAGGCCGCCGGGGGTGACGAGGCGGAGCGCCTTGATGATGAAGTGGTCATGGATGTGGTGGCCGCCGGGGTTGTAGTCTAGGTCGAACAGCGAGAACCCGCCGAACGGGACATTGCCGACGGCCGCCACGAAGCTCGCCTCGGGTAGCCGGGTCCGTTCGAACCCTTCGGATCGGATCGTCGCCGTCGGATAGAGGGCGGCGGCGATCCGGGCGGTGGTCGGGTCGAGTTCGACGCCCACCATTTCCGCCGCGGCTGGGGAGTGACCGATGAAGTTGCCCGACCCACATCCGGGCTCCAGCACCCGACCTCCGGAGAACCCGAGGTCGACGACAGCGCGCCAGATCTGTCGCACGACTGCAGGGTCGGTGTAGTGCGCGTTCAGCACCGTGGTCCGGGCGGCTGCCAGCTCGTCGTCGGTCAGCAGGTCACGCAGCCGGGTTCGGACGCTCTCCCAGGCCGGGTCGTCCTCGAACACCTGCGGCAGCGCACCCCACGATGACCAGCCCGCCAGCACCTGCTGCTCG
>CAZMXH010000110.1:0-582 GCA_964570165.1 uncultured Actinomycetes bacterium | reverse complement strand
ACGTATCTCATCCGACGCGCGGCACGAATCCTGCCCGCCTATCTCCTCGCCCTCGTGCGCGATGACCAGCCCGCCCGCACCTGCTGCTCGTCCCGGGTGGCGGGCCGCCGCTCCTTCTCGAGGACGCGCAGGGTTTGCAGGGCCGCCAGGTTTGCCTCCGCCCTTGCCCGCAGCCCGGATGGGACGGTGGGATCGGTCGGGGGTGTGAAGTCGCCCCCTGCGGCCACCTTGGCGACCGGATCCTGCTTCGCGGGCCGGGTGGGCAGCGGCGTGCCGCCGGGGTCGACCACCTCGACCGGTGTGGGCTGGTCGAAGTCCAGACTCAGTTGGACGGGGCCGTCTGCCGGTGCCCGTCTGCGCTTGCGCTGGCGGCGCGGCGCAGAGCGTCGCACACCGCGGGCGCGGCTTGCCCGCTGTGATGAGTCGGCGGCGTCTGGGAGGTCGTCGAACAACGACTGCTGTCCGTCCGGCGCCGGGGAAGGCGCACGGGAGGGCAGCGCGGAGGTTAGTTGATGAGGCTGTACACCTGCTCGTCCATCACCTGCTGGATCGCCTGTGCCCTGGCGGTGCGGCCGATCGCCA
>CAZMXH010000109.1:0-9552 GCA_964570165.1 uncultured Actinomycetes bacterium | reverse complement strand
TCAGGCCGTTCATGATGTCGCCGAAGGTCCAGACTGTCTCCAGCTCGGCGACCGAGCCGAAGAACAACACCGCACAGAACACGAGTCGGTACGGGGTGACGGAGACCCGGCCGAACAGCCGGTCCATGCACCGCTCACCGTAGTAAGCCCACCCGAGGAGGGTCGAGAACGCGAAGAAGACGACGCCGAGCGAGACGATCGCGCCGCCCCAGTCGCCGGGCAGCCCTTCGCGGAACCCGATCGTGGTCAGCGCCGCACCGGTCTCGCCGCCCTCCCACACACCGGTGGTGACGATCACCAGGCCGGTGAAGGAGACCACGACCAGGGTGTCCAGGAACGTCTGCGTCATCGAGACCAGCGCCTGCCGCACCTCGTGGGAGGTCTTGGCGGCGGCGGCCGCGATGGCGCCGGTGCCGAGGCCGGACTCGTTGGAGAAGATGCCGCGCGCCACGCCCCAGCGCAGCACGGTCAGGAAGGCCGCCCCGGCGAAGCCGCCCGCGACCGCGTCCGTCCCGGTGAACGCGTCGGTGAAGATCGTCCCGAGCGCCCCCGGCAGGTCGCCCGCGTTGATCACAAGAACCACCGTCGCGGCAAGGCAGTAGAAGATCGCCATGAACGGTACGAACGCCGCGGTGAACCGGCCGATGACGGTGATACCGCCGAGGATGACGACCGCCGCGACAAGGGTGAGGACGAGGCCGGTCAGCCAGAACGGGACGCCCCACTCCTCGTCCAGTGCATCGGCGACGCTGTTCGACTGGATCATGTTGCCGATGCCGAACGCGGCGATCGCGCCGAAGATCGCGAACAGGATCGCGAGGACTTTGCCGAAGTTGTTGCGGATGCCTTCGCTCAGGTAGAACATCGGCCCGCCGCTTTGCTCGCCCGCGGCGTCCACGCGGCGGAACTTCACCCCGAGGAAGGCCTCGGAGTACTTCGTGGCCATGCCGACCAGGCCGGTCACCCACATCCAGAACAGCGCGCCCGGTCCGCCGAGTGCGATCGCGGTGCCGACGCCCGCGATATTGCCAACGCCCACTGTGGCCGCCAGGGCGACCGTAAGCGCCTGGTAGTGCATGATGTCGCCTTCGGCGCCCTCTTCCTTCCGCTTGACGAGCGCCAGCCACATCGCGTGGAAGAACTTGGTGAACTGCAATCCACGCAACAGGATCGTCAGGTACAGACCGGTGCCGAGCAGCAGCGGCACCAACAGCCCGAACTCGACGCCGGGGATGTCCAGACCGCCCCAGATGAAGCTACTGATGTCGCCGAGGATGTTGTTGAGTGTGTCCACGCCTCGCCTCCTCGTTCCCGCCGGATAAGCGGAATCCGCCAGTAAGACGCCAGGCCCAGGTGACCCCCGCCGCTCGGGGCCTGCCAAACTGAACTGGCGGGGACACTAGCTGCTGGTGACGCGTCTGACAAGACTTGATCGCCAACGCAGTCGGCGTGTCACCGGGATTAGCCCGAATGCCGCTGAGCTCGGGCCGAGGCGTACAAGCACACCGCGGCCGCCGCGGCGAGGTTGAGGCTCTCCGCGCGACCGTAGATGGGAATCCGTACCGCCTCGTCCACCAGATCGGGCAGTTCTTCCCCCAGACCCGAGGCCTCGTTGCCGAAGACCCATGCGGTCGGGCGCGCGAGCAGGCCGGAGTCCTCGCATGCGTGGAGATCCAGCCGGGCGGCGGCGTCGGCGGCGAGAAGGGTGAGCCCGCGCCCCCGCACGGTGGACGCCGCGTCGCGTACGTCCACCTCGGTCGCTACCGGCAGGTGAAACAGGCTGCCCGCGGACGCCCGCACGCTCTTGCCGCCCTGCGGGTCCACTGACCGCGCTGTAAGGATCACTCCGTCGGCTCCGGCCGCGTCGCTGCACCGGATCACGGTTCCGGCGTTGCCCGGGTCGCGAACGTTCGCGAGCACCGTCACGAGAGTCGATCCGGGCGGCACAGCATCGTTGAGGTCGCCGACGACGGCACGGCACACCGCCACGAGGCCCTGAGGGGTGACGGTCTCGGACAGCGCGGCAACCGCCGCCTCCTCGGCGTGGCGGACGGAAACACCCGCGGCGAGCGCGCGGTCCACAAGATCGGGCCACCGGACGGCCGCCTGCGGGCTGACGAACAGCTCGACGACCGGGCTACGCGTGTCGGCCAACGCCTCGCGGACTGCCTGCGGCCCCTCGGCGAGGAAGAGTCCGGTCCTCGTCCGCCCCTGCCGGCGCAGCAGCTTGCGCGCCTGCCGGATCCGTTGCGACCGGGTGGTAAGTAGCGTCATACACGCTCCACCCAGGCGACTGGGTCCTTTACCAGGCCAAGTGGCCTGGTAAAGGACCCAGTGCGGTGGTTTACGTGGTCATTTGGAGGCCGCGGGGGCGTTGCGGTCGGCGGGCAGGGCCGCGCGGGCGGTCTCCACCAGGGCGGCGAACGCCTGGGGGTCGTTGACGGCCAGGTCAGCGAGGATCTTCCGGTCCACGCCGACATCGGCCAGCCGCAGCCCCTGGACGAACCGGTTGTAGGTCATGCCGTGCTCGCGGGCTGCCGCGTTGATGCGGGTGATCCACAGTTGCCGGAAGTCGCCCTTACGCCGCTTGCGGTCGCGGTAGGAGTAGACCCACGAGTGGGTGACCTGCTCCTTCGCCTTGCGGTAGAGACGGGACCGCTGGCCCCGGTAGCCCCTGGCCTCCTGGAGGATCGCGCGGCGCTTCTTGTGCGCGTTGACTGCCCGCTTTACGCGTGCCACTGGTACTCCTTGGGTTGTTTCCACGGGCCGCGGCGGAGGTGGCCGCCCGGCCCGACCGTTGCGTTCGTTCTACTTGCCGAGCAGGCTTCTGACCTGCTTGCGGTCGGCCTTCGAGATCTCTGTCATGCCCGCCAGCCTCCGGGTCCGCGTCGAAGGCTTGTGCTCGAGCAGATGGTTGCGGTTCGCCTTGCGGCGGGTGAGCTTGCCGCTTTTCGTCACCTTGATCCGCTTCTTGATCCCGCTGTGGGTCTTCATCTTCGGCATCGCTGCCTGTGCTCCTCGCTCGTTCGTACCGCCGTCACGCCTTCTCAGACGCCTGCCTCGCCGCCTTCTCGGCCGCCGCGGCAGCCCTTCCGGCCGCCCGCTCGTCGCGCTCTGCCTGCGCCTCGGCCTCACGTTCGGCCGCCCGCCGCTTCCTCGCTGCCGCCTTGTCGGCCTTGGCGGTCGACTTCTTCTTGTGGGGACCCAGCACCATGATCATGTTGCGGCCGTCCTGTTTCGGCGCCGACTCGACAAAGCCGAGCTCCTCCACGTCCTCGGCAAGCCGGCGCAGCAGCCGCAGCCCGAGTTCCGGCCTGGACTGCTCCCGGCCACGGAACATGATCGTGACCTTGACCTTGTCGCCTTCGGACAGGAACCGCTCGACGTTGCGCTTCTTGGTCTCGTAGTCGTGCTTGTCGATCTTGGGGCGGAGCTTCTGCTCCTTGATCAGGACTTGCGACTGGTTCCGCCGAGCCTCCCGGGCCTTCATCGCGGACTCGTACTTGTACTTGCCGTAGTCCATGAGCTTGGCCACCGGCGGGCGGGCCGACGGCGCCACTTCAACGAGATCCAGGTCGGCCTCTTCCGCTAGGCGCAATGCGTCCTCGATGCGGACGATGCCCACCTGTTCTCCGTTCGGGCCGACGAGCCGGACCTCGGGTACCCGGATCCGCTCATTGATGCGGGGTTCGACGCTGATGCCTACCTCCTTGGCGTGTGGTTGCTCTGGACACGCGCGTGGAGGTTCGCCCGATCACGCTGCCCAAGGACAGTGTCCGGCAGCGGAGCACTGCGAGCAGTGCTCACGACCTGGGACCCGACGACCTGCAGCGGCCGATGCGGGTGGGAGAAGCTCCACTTGCGTTCTGTCGTGTCGTGCACGAAACGTTCGGTACCGTCCCCGAGATTCCGGCCCGACCTGACGAGTCGGTCAAACGAAAATCTTAGCATGCGGAAGCCCGTGCAGCACCTCAGCGGCGGGCCCACCACAGCGCCCGAGCCGCTCGCCGCGCGAGCCGGGCAGCCGTCCGCAAGCCCCCTGCCCGCCGAACACCGGCAGTGCGCGTGGCGACACCGCCCGGGTCCTCCGGCGAGTGTTGCTCCTCGACCAGTCCGACGGCGACCGCCCACGTGGTCCCTCCGGGCTCCTCGCCCAGGGGACGCCAGCCCGCCGCCAACGCCCGCAGCTCGTCCGCGTCCACCGCGAACGTCACAGCCCCCGCCAGGTCTATGACCAGCGCGTCCGCACCGTCCGCGAGTGCGGCCTCGGCCGCTCGACGGGAGGTCACCGGCACAGGTCGCGCCGCGGGGTTCCACTGCCGCATGGTCTCCACGGACGTGAACGCCAGCAGCCCGCGCCGGCCGTCGCGACCGATGGTCGACACTGACGCCATGTGAGAGGTCTTCTCCACCCGCACGCCGGTCGCCGGCGCCTGCTCCTCGTCCGCGACCGCGACGACCGGTACGAGGAGCCGCGAGGCGGCCAGTGCGTTCAGCACGTCAGCAGATCCGCCGTCGCCGCTGGCGTACGCGGTCAACGCAGCGGTTACCCGCGGGTCGGGAGATCCGTCGTCGCCTCTGAATCCCTTGCTGCCGAGGATGCGGTCTGGCTGCAAGCTCACGAGCCGTGACCCTAGCCTGCCGCCGCTCCGAACGCCAGGGACTTCGGAACGTCCACGCTCTCACGTCTCACGCAGCCACGCCCGCACCTGGTCGTCATGTTGCCCCAGCGTCGGCGGCGCCTGGTGATGTTCCCGTCCGCCCGGCTGGCCGTCGAACCGCAGCGGCGGGCCCGGCAGTTCGATGCGCCCCAGCACCGGATGATCCACGCTGATCAGCAGACCCTGCGAACGCGTCTGCTCCCAGGAGTACACCTCGTCGAGCGTGCGCACGCGCCCGGCCGGCACGCCGACCTCGTCGAGCCGCGCCAGCCATTGGTCGGCGGGCGCGGCCGCGAACGCGTGCTCGATCGCCGCCAGCAGTTCCTCGCGGTGGGCGATCCGGTCGCGGTTCGCGGCGAACCGCGGATCGTCCGGGTCCAGCCCCACCACCGGTGCGAACGCCCGCCACTGCGACTCGGAGCCAACCGCCACCTGGATCGGGGCGTCGGCCGTGTTGAACATCCCGTAGGGCGCGATCGATGGATGGTGGTTGCCCGTCCCGCGCGGCACCTCCCCCGCGACGGTCCATCTGGTGCCCTGGAACGCGTGCACGCCGACGACGGCCGCAAGCAGCGACGTCCGCACGACCCGGCCCGTCCCGGTGCGTTCCCGGTCCAACAGGGCGGCCAGCACTCCCGCGGCGCCGTACATCCCCGCCAGCAGATCGGCGATCGGTACGCCGACGCGTGTCGGCTCGCCGGGCGGACCGGTCAGCGACATCAAACCCGCCTCACCCTGGGCGATCTGGTCGTAGCCCGCACGCCCGCCCTCGGGACCGTCGTGCCCGAAGCCAGTGATCGACAGCAGCACCAGCCGCGGGTTCAGTTCCTGCAGCCGCTCCACGCCGAAACCCAGCCGGTCGAGCACCCCGGGACGGTAGTTCTCGACGAGCACGTCCGCGCGCTCGACAAGACGCGTGAACAGCTCCCGGCCATCGTCCGTCTTCAGGTCGGCGGTCACCGACTCCTTGTTCCGGTTGCACGACAGAAAGTACGTCGAGACGGCGTTCTCCGCGCCGTCCTGAGGGCCGACGAACGGCGGCCCCCATCCCCGTGAATCGTCGCCTCGGCCGGGCGGCTCGACCTTGATCACGCGCGCGCCCAGGTCGGCCAGCATCATGCTCGCGTGCGGCCCGGCCAGCGCCTTGGTGAGGTCGATCACCAGGTACCCGCGCAGCGGCCCGTCGATGCGGCCAGCATGGTCCCCAGTCTCGGACATGGTTCCGCAGCCTAGGCCGTGCGCCTGTGGCGAACGCGGCTAGCCCCGCTGGCTCGCGTCGGGCAGGGTCAAGGCATGTGGGTGCGCGTGCTCGGCGGAACCGTGTTCCTGTCTGAAACGATCGCCGCCGGGGCGCGCGATCGCGGTCATGAGATGACGGTCGCCGCGCGCGGCTCCCTCGCTCGGCATGTGTGCTGATGACCGGGAGCATCGTCCAGGACCTCGCGGCCAGGCTGCGCGCTGCGCCGCCGCGGGCGGGAACCGTCCGGGTGGCCGCGATCGACGGCCCAGCAGGCTCGGGCAAGACCACCCTCGCCGGCCGGCTCGCCGCGGTACTCGACGCGCCGGTCATCCATAGGGACGACCTGGACCCGGTGTGGGACGGCCACGCGGCCGCGCCCGGCCAGCTCCGCGAGTGGGTGCTCGAGCCCCTCGCCGCCCACAGGCAAGCCAGGTATCGGCGCTATGACTGGGAGGCCGGCGCCTACGCCGAGTGGGTGGACGTCCCGTCCGCCGACACGCTGATCGTCGAGGGCTGCGGGAGCGGCGCGCGTGCCGCAGCACCGTACCTGAGCCTGCTGGTCTGGGTGGAAGCCCCGTACGGCGTCCGCATGGCTCGCGGCATCGGCCGCGACGGCGAGAGCTTCCGGCCGCACTGGGAGCGGTGGGCGGTTCAAGAGCGCGCCCTGTTCGCCAGCGAACGGACGGCTGAGCGGGCCGACGTCCGGGTAGACGGGATGGTGCAGTACGACGCGGAGTAGCTCGTGGCCGGCCCTGGCCGGTCCCCGGCCGCCTCAGGTCGGCGGCTGCCTCTAGGCTGCGCCCATGCTTCCGTTCCGGAAAGCGAGCGTCGCCGCGGTGGCGCTGGCGCTGGCGGCCTGCTCCGGCGGTGGCGATGACGCATCGGACACCGCTCCCGCGGAGCGCCTCGAACGCGCCGCCGACCTGCTCGATCAGACCTCGAGCGTCCGGTTCACGGTCGAGGGCGAGAACCTGCCCGACTCGGGCACCGCTGTCATCGGCGCCGAGGGGGTGGCCGCTCCGCCCGGCTCCTTCGACGGCGACATCCGGGTCCGGCGGGCAGGCCTGTCCGCAACCGTGGAGGTCGTATCCGTGGACGGCCAGGTGTGGGCCAAGCTCCCGCTCACCGACGAGTTCGCCGTGGTGGACCCGGAGGACCTGGGTTTCCCGGACCCCGGCGTGCTGCTCGACCCCGATCGCGGCGTCGGCCGGCTGTTGCGGTCTGCGGAGAACGTCGCCGCGAGCGACGAGGTTCGGCTCGACGGTGACGTGCTCTCACAGGTCACGGCCACCTTGCCTGGCGGGCTGGTCGGAGACGTGCTGACGATCGCCGATCGCGGCGCCGAGGTGGCCGCAACGTTCGCGCTGGACCCGGACACCGGCCACCTTCGGCGCGCCGTGCTCACCGGCCCCTTCCTCACCAGCGACGGCGACCAGACCTACTCGGTGCTGCTCGCGGACTACGACCGGCAAGTCGAGATCAGTGCGCCGTCGGACTGACCGGCCGCACCATCCGCTCCGGTCAGGGCGCACGGCGCTCGCGCTGGGTGTGATCGGGGTCTTGCTCGCCGCGGCGGACACCTACGTCATCGTGCTCGTGCTGCCCGACATCATGGTCGGGGTCGGGCTCGACGTCGACGAACTCCAGCGAGCAGCGCCGCTGGTGTCGATGTTCCTGCTCGGCTACGTCGTGGTGCTTCCGCTGGCCGGCCGGGTCTCCGACGTGCTCGGGCGGCTGCCCGTGCTGCTCGGCGCGCTACTGCTCTTCGCATCCGGGTCGCTGCTCACCGCGGCCGCGAGCGGTCTCGGCGAGGCGGTGGCCGGCCGCTTCCTGCAAGGCGCCGGGGGCGGGGCACTGGTCCCGGTCACGCTCGCCCTCGTGGCGGACCTGTGGCCCGCCGAACGCAGGGGACTTCCGCTCGGCGTGGTCGGCTCTGTCCAGGAACTCGGTGCCGTCGTCGGCCCCCTGTATGGCGCAATGATCATTGCCGTCGCCGACTGGCGTGCGATCTTCTGGATCAACCTCGGAGCCGGCCTCGCACTCGCGGCGGGCATCCGGCTGGTCCGGCACCGCGGGAACGCCCGGGACGCCGGGGGTGACGCCGCCACGAACGGCGTCCCGGACGACGGCCCGCACAGATCGCCCGCCGGCGGGCCGGACGTGACCGGCGCGCTGCTCGCGGTTGCCGCCGTCGCCGCCGCTGTGCTGGCCGTCGTCCGGCCGCGGCCGCTCGCCGAGAGCGTGGCCTGGGGCTGGCTCGCCGTCCCTGTCGCCGGAAGCACCGGCTGGACCACGCCCCTGACGCTGCTGGCCGCGGGCCTAGCCGTCGCGTTCCTGGTTCGTGAGCTCACCGCCCGACGGCCGTTCGTGGACCCCCGCAGGCTGCCGGGAGTGCTCCGCGCCGCCGACGTCCCGGGCGCCATCCTCCTCGCGGCCGCCCTCGGGGCGATCGTGCTGACGTTCGCGGTCGCCGACCCGGAGGTCGAACTGATCGACCCAGCAGGGCCGTGGCTGCTCGGCGGCGCTGCCGCCGCGCTGTCCGCCTTCGCGTGGCGGCAGCGGCGCGCCCGGGTGCCGCTGGTGCCCGCTGCGGCGGTGCGGCCACGGCCGGCCTGGGGCTCGCTGCTGGTCAGCCTCCTTGTCGGCGCGGCCCTCGTCGCCGTCCTGGTGGACGTCCCTGTAATGGCTCGCACTGTGGTCCCCGGCTCGGACCAGCTTGACGCTGCCCTCCTGCTGCTCCGCTTTCTCGTCGCAGTGCCGCTCGGGGCGCTGCTGGGCGGATGGCTGCTTCGCTGGCTCTCCCCGTCCGTCATCGGCAGCGCTGGCATGGCGGCCGCGGCGGCCGGTATCGCGGTGATGGCCGGCTGGGGAATCGGCTCGCTCAGCGGCATCGGAGACGACCTGGTGCTCGCCGGCACCGGGTTCGGCTTCGGGCTCGCTGTGGCCCCCGTCAACGCCGCGCTGCTCGCCGCCGTGCCGCGGGCAGCCCACGGCATCGGGAGCGCGCTGGTGGTGACCGCCCGGATGGTAGGCATGCTCGCCGGGCTGTCCGCGCTCACCGCCATCGGGCTGCGCCGGCTGTACGAGGTCCGCGGCACCATCGATCCACCCGCCGTCACGTGCCCGGACTCGCCCGCCGACTGCCCGGCCTATGACACCGCCATCCGCGAAGCCGTCGTCGCCCAGTTGCAGGCGACGTTCACCGGTGCCTCGTGCTGCGCCGCCGCAGCGGCAGTGGCCGTGGCGGTGCTGCTCCGCTCAACGGGCCGTCCTGCGGTACGTGAGACTGTGGTGCCATGACCAGACGAGTGAGCGCCGATCGATCCCTGCCGTCGTACCTCGCCGCCGCCGACCGCTATGAGCGGGTGCCCTACCGCCGGGTTGGGCGCAGCGGGCTGCGCCTGCCCGCGATCTCACTCGGGCTGTGGCACAACTTCGGCGACGACGTCCCGCTAGCGCGCCAACGGGCCATCCTGCGGCGAGCCTTCGACCTCGGAATCACACACTTCGACCTGGCGAACAACTACGGCCCGCCCTACGGCTCGGCGGAGGAGAACTTCGGGCGGCACCTCGCCAGCGACCTGCACCCGTACCGCGACGAGCTGGTCATCTCCACCAAGGCGGGCTACGACATGTGGCCCGGCCCGTACG
>CAZMXH010000108.1:0-9612 GCA_964570165.1 uncultured Actinomycetes bacterium | reverse complement strand
GCCGAGCGGCACGGCCGAGCCGTCCCACATGTGCGACTGGAAGATCGGCTCCTCACCGCGCCGCACGCGCTCCCGAGAGATATCCACGAGCGGCCGCACGAACCCGTCGAGCTTGTCCTTGGGGCAGTGATCGGTGTGGAGGGCGACGGTGACGGGGTAGTTCTGGGCGACGACCTTGGCGTACTCGGCCATCGCGACGGCCCCGGCGACCATGTTCTTGACAGTGCTGCCGGACCAGAACTCGGCGCCCCCGGTCGAGACCTGGAGGATGCCGTCGCTTTCGGCCTCCGCGAACCCGCGCAGCGCCGCACAGAGCGTCTGGGACGACGTCACGTTGATGGCCGGGAACGCGAAGGCGTTGGCCTTCGCGCGGTCGAGCATCTCCTCGTACTGTTCCGGGGTGGCGATGGGCATCAGGACTCCTCGCGGTCGGTGCCTGGTACTGGCTCCAGATCACGGCCCACAGCGTCGTGGAACGTGACAGGGCAAGTATCCCGCGTGGCCCGCGCATCGCGAGCGCAGGGGAGCGATCGCGGCGCGGTCACCAGTTCGGGACTCCGAGCTGGGAGGCGCGGCTTCGATGATCCTTGCGCAACCGCCAGTCACGCCTGGTAAGGCACCACCCGAACCGCAGTTGGCCGCCGCTCACGACGGCTCCCGCGGCCACGAGCACGGCGCCGGCAGCGAGCGCGGTGGCGGTGCCCTCGTCGCGGCCGGGGCCTACGACGGCGTAGAGGATGGCCGCCACCCCGACGAGCAGTGGCAGCGCGCCGAGGCCGAGACGGGCGGCCCGCGGGGGTGTGAAGAGGCGGGCGCGGTTGTCCACCCGCTGCACCCGGCGGCGCTGGGTCAGCTCGGCCATGGTGTCGGCGTCAACCGCCTCGCGGAGCTCAGGAGCTACCCGCGAGTCGTCAGGGGGGACCCGGTCGGGAAGCTCCTCCCAGGCGATCAGGGCGTTGACGACCCGGCGCCCGGCTCGCCAGACGAGCGCGCCGAACACAGTTCCAGCGGCCAGCAGCACGACGGCGACCACGATCGCGACGGCGGTCTGGTCGTCCGCGCCGTACCTGGCGATGTAGTCCACCGCCGATCCGCCGAGCAGCGCCCCGGCGAACGCGAGTGCCGTGCTGCCGGCGCCTGCGAGGACTCGCCGCCAGCTCGCTGCGGCTCGCTCCAGGTTGGGCAGGACATCCGCCCGGGCGCGCATCATCTCGGCCCGCGACGGCCATGTCGAGGGCGGGAGGTCGGTGGGCCGGTCACTCATCCCGTTCTCCCTTCGGAGCGGCTAGCGCCTCCTCGAGCGACGCATCGACGAGCTGGACCTCGGGGACTCCAGGGCCGACGACATGAACGCTGTGGGCCAGGATGCTGGCGATCACGGACATCGCGCCCCGTTGCTCGACGTTCGGAGCGGCGCCGAACACGAGAGCGGCGGCGTCCGGCAGCCCGGGGAGCGGTACGGCCGCCACGCACACGCCCATCGGACCGCTAGCCACCTCCGGCAGCCCGCCGAGCGCGGCGGCCGCGGCGTCGGGCTGCACGGTGGTCAGCAACGCGGTGCCGACCCGGCCGTCGACTGTCTCAAAGTCCTCGGGCAGGTCGCCGGCGGATGCGACGCTGGCCCGGAACACCCGCTCGAGCAGGGCTACGGGATTCAGTTCCGTCCGCTCAGCAAGCCCAAAGGCGCGCAGCCCGTAGAGCCAGACGGTGGGCACGGTGGCTTCGGCCTCGTCCCAGGCCGTGAGCAGCGCGCCGCACAGCTGAAAGCCGCCACGGACGGCCATGGCGCGCAGCAGCCGGAACGTCTCGACGGCCTGGCGGTACTGGTCGGCGGTCAGGTGCTCGCGGTACGGCTCCACCAGTTCCGCGAATGCGGACTCCGCCGCGTCGTCGTTGTCGTGCGCCGCGAGCTCGATCCAGCCGGGCGGTACCTGGGCGCGCAGCTCCCACGGTCCGTCACCGCTGCTCATGGCCGCCGCCGATCGTCCTCGCGGTCCGGAGGTGTGGGCTTGAGCGGCTCGGGCAGGGAACCGTGGAGGTCGATGAACTTCGTCGTCACCCAGCCGAGGGTTCCCACGTTGAACATCGTTGGGTTGAACTTGATGACGGCGGTGGCAGCGACCGGAACGGCGCCACCGCCTGCCGGAGCGAGCACCGGCGGAGCGTTGATCCTGAGCTGAAACGCGTTGCCGCGCATGGCCATAAAGCCCTTGAGCACCTTTCCCAGCACCATTCCGGCGGCGAGCCCGGCTACTCCGAGGACGACATCACCCCAGCTGCCCTCGCCCCGGAGCGCCTGGCCCGTGTCGATCAGAATGGCGGCGACGGCCAGTGCGAACGCGATCTGCCCGAGACCAGGGACCCAGAATGCCGCGATCGCGAGGGCGAGGCCGATCCACGGCGCCAGTTCCTCGAAGACGGGGACGAACTCTTCCCAGAACCAGTCGTTGATCCCTTGGGCCAGGTCGACGATGCCGTTGCCGAGCGACTCCCAGAACCCTGGTTTGTCCGGAGCGATCGCCGCAGCGGTGTCGAGCTGGTCCGCAGTGGCGCGCGCAAGTTGGTCGACCTCGGTCTGCAGCCCTTCCGCCCGCGCGATGATGCTGGCCAGCGCTGTCTCGGCAGCGTTGACGTCACGCCGCGCGGCTTCGTGCTCGGCGGCGTCGTACGCGTCATCGTCCACGGTGGGCAACCCGGCCAGCCGCAGCTGCGCGGAGCCGAGCGACCGCCGTGCCTCCTCGGCCTCCCGCTCGAGGGAATCCGCCCGGCTCTGGAACTCCGGCAGCGCCTCGGCCCAGGTCGTCAGCGCTCGCGCCGCCGTTGAGAAGCTCTCGTACGCGTCCCTGACCCGCGGTACGAGCTCATCGCGAATGCTCTCCCGGAAGGCCTCCGCGGCCCTTCCGCGCCACGGCTCGTCGCCATCGCCGGCGAGGACGTTCGACACCTCCTCGAGCGCGCTAGCCACCGTCCGGGCAGTGGCGGCGGAGCTGGCGGTGAGGTACTGGTCTCCGGGCGCTGGGTCGAAACCGAGTGCGTCGAATGTCCGCGTCGTCGTCATCCTTCGCCCTCGATCGCCGCGAGGAGGTCGTTGTCGACGTTCTCGAAGCCTTCCTTGATCTTTTCCAGTGCCTCCTCGGCGGCGCCGGCGTACTCGCCGAGCTTGCCGATGCCGTACGACCACTCGTCCCCGAAGTTCCGCATCTGCTGCCGCAGCCGCTCCTGGCCCACCGCCTCCGCGGGCAGCACCGCCAGCTTGCGGCACGGCTGCTCGAGCAGGTCACCGATGCGGCGCAACCGGCCCTGCGTGCGCGCAAGCACCTGCCAATCGATGAAGAGATCAACCATGGCCCGCAATCATGCCGTCCTAGGCCACAGTTGTGAACGGCCGCCGCGCACCCTCCTCCGCCCGGGCCCCCACGGTCGCGGCCAGCCACCACAGCGCGGCTGCGGCCAGCAGGTGCCAGATTGCGTGACCCTGCAGCAGCGTGTCCGGCCGGCACAGCGATGTGCGGTCGCCCATCGTGCCGGCGAGGCTGCCGGCGGCGAGCAACGCGAGCGCGCCGATCAACGGACGGCGCAGGAGGGGGCGCCGCCGTGCCCGCGCCAGGCTCAGACCGATTGCGGCGCCGGCGAGCAGTACCTGGGCGGCGGTCGATGCGGTCGGGCCGGCCGCGACGAGCAGGACCATGGCGGCCGTCGGGAGCAGCCACCACAGGTGGGACAGCCGCCTGCCGAGAAGGTCGGAGGCGGCGTCCATGGCCACGAAGGCGAGCAGCCCGGCCATCGGAAGATCGTGCGCGTAGGCCTGCCACTCCGGGTCAGGCCCGTGCTGGACGAGCGAGCCCACTCCCGCGGCGGTCACCAGCAGCGCGTACGGCACGCGGCCGGTTCCGCCTCGCCGGCTGGCGAGGATCGCGATGCCGGCGGCGACGAAGGCCAGGCTGGTGACAGTGCTGGCGGGCTGGCCGAGGACGCTCTCACCGTACCGTTCACAGGCCACCGCCACCGTCATGCCGCAAGTATCGGCCGAGTGCCGGCGTTTTCTCGACCCGGTTGGCTAGCGACGGTTCGCGCCGGCCGCGACCGGCGTCGAGCCTGACGTGCGGTCCAGCTTCATGTGCACCTGATACCGGTCGGCGCGGTACCAGGAGGTCACGTGCTCCATGGGACGGCCGGCGGCATAGGAGGTCCGCCGGAACACAAGGAGCGGGGAGGCCGGCGGGATCCGCAACAGCCGGGACCGGAGCGGGTCCGCGCCTTCCGCCCACACGGTCTGGTTGGCGGAGTCGAGCAGCCGGCCGTAGTCCCGCGCGAGTATCGAGTACACGGACCCGGACAGATCGTGCTCGAGGAACCCGGGCAGCGGTCCGACCGGCAGCCACGAGACCTCGTGGGCCATGGGCACGCCGTCCGCGGAACGGAGCCGCTCGATCCGATAGGCGCGGTCGGCGGTGGTGAGGCCGAGCGCCGTCCTGGCAGGAGGCGGGGGCACGGATTCGTCCGCGCCCAGCACGATCGTCGACGGCTTGTGCCCTCGGCGGCGCATCTCCTCGGTGAACGACGCCAGGTGGATCTGCGACTCGACGCGGGGGGCCGCCACGAACGTGCCCTTCCCACGGACGCGGTACAACCGGCCCTCGCTGACGAGACGGCCGACTGCCTCGCGTACGGTCGCCCTGCTGACGTTGTATTTGTCGACCAGATCGCGCTCGGAAGGGATCGGTGTGTCGGGCGGGAGCTCCGAGTCGATGAGAGCCAGCAAGATTTCTCGCAACTGCCGATGCTTCGGCACCGGACCTTCGACGACCGACACTGTCCCCCTCCAGTCGATCAGCCTGTGGTCTGTGATCTCTGTATATCGCTTGCGCGCTACCGTGTACACGGCGTGGCCGTCTGTCAAGGGTCCGGCAACGTCGGGGATGCCGGAAATGGGCCGTGACCGCGGCGCTCTAGGCTGGGAGTGCACGCGCACCCGGGCAGCCCGCCGACAGTTGGAGTCTGGAGACGTTGAGCCCCACCGTGATGGCTCGCGAGATCGCCGAGCAGCCCGTGGCCCTGGCTCGGACCATCGATGCGCTGCGGCCGCTGCGGCCGCAGATACGCGAGCTGGCCGGCGAGCGTCGAACCGTCCTGTTCGTAGCGCGGGGCTCGTCGGACAACGCGGCGATCTACGGCCGGTATCTGATGGAGGTCCATGCGGGCCACCCGGCTGGGCTCGCGGCTCCGAGCGTCGGGACGCACTACGGCGCCAGTCTCGACCTGTCCGACGCGGTCGTGGTGTCGGTCTCTCAGTCCGGGGCGACCCAGGAGATCGTTGATGCGCAGGAGTGGGCGGCACGGTGCGGCGCCCGGACGATCGCCGTCGTCAACGACGCTGAGAGCCCGCTGGCGCGCGCGGCGGACCTGGTGATGGTGACGCAGGCAGGCCGGGAGCGAGCGGTCCCGGCGACCAAGTCCTACACCGCGCAGCTCGCGGCCATGACGGTGCTCGCCGGTGCGCTGGCGCCGAAGCCGGATGCGCTCGACGCGGACCTCGATCGCGTTCCGACCGAGGCCGAGCAGCTCATCGCGGAACGGGCAGGCGTCGACGACGCGGTCGACCGGCTCGCCCCTACCCCGGACACGTTGGTGAGCGGGCGCGGGGTCGTGTTCGGCACTGCGCTGGAGATCGCGCTCAAGCTCGAGGAGACCTGCCTGCGGCCCGTCCGTGGCCTGTCGTACGCCGACCTCCGTCACGGCCCCATTGCGGTCGTGGACGCCGACCACGTCGCGGTGCTCGTCACGGCGCAGGACGGGCCGATGGTCGCCGGCATGACCGAGCTGGCGAACGACCTGCGGGAGCGTGGGGTTGGCGCGACCATTGGCATCGGGGGCGACGAGGGCTTCGCCGCCGCGTGCGACGTCGCCGTCCGGGGACCGGACCTTCCCGAACTGGTCGCGCCGCTCGCATTGGCCGTACCCGCTCAGCTGGTCGTGGAGGCGCTCGCCCGGAGGCTCGGGCTGGATCCGGACGCACCGCGCGGGCTGTCCAAGGTGACCCAGACCGACATGGGAGGCACAGCTACGTGAAGGGGACGACCGTCCTCGCACCGGTGGCTGGCAGAGCGATCCGGCTGGAGGACGTGCCCGACCCGGTGTTCGCCTCCGCACTGGTCGGTTCGGGCGTGGCGATCGACCCCTCGCGCGAGGGCAGGCTGGTGGCGGCGTCGCCGGTCGGCGGCACCGTGGAGAAGCTGCATCCGCATCTCTACGTGATACGCACGGCTCACGGCGCCGCCGTGCTGGTGCAGCTGGGCATCGACACGATCCGGCTCGCGGGCACGGGATTCGAGCCGCTCGTCACGGAGAACGCCACCGTGGACGCGGGTGATCCGGTCGTTTCCTGGGACGCTGGTGACGTCGAGGCCAGCGGGTTCTCCCCGATCTGTCCTATCGTGGCACTGGACGCCTCCGCGGAGGCACTGTCCGGTCTGGTTGAGGCAGGCGAGGTCGCAGTCGGAAGCCCGCTGTTCACATGGGACCGTTGAGCTGGAGGAAGCTGCACGGGGTCCTGCTGGACCTCGACGAGCTGACAGGTGTGCCGCCTACCCGTCGCCGTGGCGCCGAGGCATTCACGAACACGCCCGGGCCGTGGCCGGACGAAGACCCCAACGCGCTGGCCGCGGAGGTCCTGGGGCATCTGGCCCGGGACGAGGCGCGGCCCGCCGAGGTGGCCGGTGCGCCGGAGATGATCCGGGCGTGGCACCGCCGCGGGGTGCCGCTCGCCCTGGTGACGGCGGGGGACCGGGTCTGGGCCGAGTACGTCGTGGAGGAGATTCTCGGCGTGCGGGAATGCTTCTCCGCGCTGGTCGCCTGGGAGGACGTCCCGGAGAGCAAACCGAGCAGGGCGCCGTTCACTGCCGGTTGCCGGGCGCTCCACGTGGCCCCGCGCGAGGCAACCGCCATCGTCGACTCGGTCGCCGGCGCGACCGCGGCGACCGCTGCGGATGTCGGGCTCGTGGTGGGGCTGACCACGGCAGTGGACGGTGACCTTCTCCGCGATGCTGGCGCGCACCGCCTAGCGGCGTCATTCGGCGAGCTCTCCGCGCACTAGCGCCACAGCGAGAACACGTTGATCATGGGAGATCTCTGCCAAAACCCTGCGGCATAGCAGAGATCTCCCATGATCAACGCGGAGAAGGGGGCTAGCCTCCCAGTTCCTCGTAGCAGACCGTCGGCTCCCAGGCCTCTGCCGTGGGCCCGACGAAGAAGTCACGCTCCGGAGCGACCCCCGTGGGAGCCTCCGGGTCGAGGTTGTTGACCAGGCTCTGCCGAAGCTGCGCCTCCGGCCCGCCAGCGTAGTTGCCGGCTCCTTCGGGGAGCATGCCCTCGTAGTCGACCGTCTCGAGCGACGTGGCCGCAGCGCGGAGGCCGGCCCGGGTGAGGTCGCCCTCGGCCAGCGCCGCCTCGAGCGCCGCCTTGATCGGGTACTGCCAGATCCAGCCGATCGTGTAACCGTCGTTCAGGTCCTCTGGCTCGCCGAGCGCGTCGCGCAGCGCCTGGTGCCCGGGCGTGTCGGAGGACCAGTTCGGGAAAGTCCCGCCCACCTGGTAGAGGGCGAGGAACGCGTCAGCGGCCGGGCTGTCGAGCAGGGCACGGTTCCACGTCGGGTTGGTGCCGATGAACCGCCCTGTGAAGCCTTCCTGAGCCGCCCCACCGACGATCGCAGCGGCCTCCGTGGGCCCAGTGCTTATGATCACCAGGTCCGGCTGCTGTGACAGGATCTGGCCGACCGCTTCGGCCTGGTTGTCCTGGCCCGGAGGAGTCGGGACGTGGATGAAGTCCAGTCCGTTGGCCTCCGCGGCGATCTGGGCGCCGCCCGCGGCGTCGCCGCCGTAGTCGCCCTCGAAGCCCACCGCCATCACGCTGGATATGTCGTAGGCCTCGACGGCATAGTCGACGGCGTTCATCGTCTCCACGCAGTAGTTCGCTGACGACTCGAGGATGACGTCCTCGAAGTTGAACAGTGACGTGTAACCGGCGGGAGCGGCGAGGACGTCGCTTGCCTCCATGTCGGGCAGGATCGCCTGGGTTGTCGGCGTGCCGAGCGTCTGGGCGAGAGCGAGGATGTTCGGCTTCATCTCCTCGTACAGCCTTGAGTGCTCGGTGGCGTCGTAACCGGTGTCCTCGTTGTAGGTGGCGGCGTCGACGTCGTACGCCTGGTCCACACCGTCGGCCGTGATGCCCCCCATCTCGTTCACCCGCGCCCAGAAGGCTTCCTGGGCTGCCGTGAGCGGGATGCCGAACCCAGCGAACGGGCCGGTCAGGTCGGTGAGCGTGCCGAGGTAGATACAGCCGTTATCCGGGTTTGTCCCGTCCGGGCACGGCTCTTCCGTAACGCCCACGTCGGTGGCGATGGTCATCGCCTCCTCTTCTTCGGCGGCGTCGCCCTCGGCCTCTTCCTCGGTGACGTCCTCGGCCGCCTCGTCGGCCGGCTCCTCGTCGCCGCCGCAAGCGGCCACGACGAGCGCGAAGGCCGCCGCGACGGACAGGGACTTGAATCCTCTCATCGCTCCTCCTGACTGGTTTCGACTGTTAGTACGAAAACGGGTACGCCTTCCACCAGTTGCGGATACGGATCCAGATACCGACCAGGCCTCGGGGCTCGAAGACAAGGAAGCCGATGATCAAAAGCCCGTAGAGCACGAACTGCATATGGGAGACGTTCGGTACGTCCTGTGCCCGCGTGCTGATGTACGGCAGCACCGCCGCGAGTTCCTCGGTGATGCGAGGCAGCACGGCGATGAGGAAGGCACCGGCGATAGCACCAGAGATCGTTCCGGCTCCACCGATCAGCACCATCACGATGAACAGCACGGAGAGGAACAGGTCAAACTGGTTGGGGTTGACGTTGAGGAATGTCGTGTAGAACAGCGCGCCCGCACAACCCGCGTAGAAGGACGAGATTGCGAACGCGACCATCTTCTCCTTGACCAGGTTCACGCCGATGACACCCGCAGCGATGTCCCTGTCGCGGATCGCGGTGAACGCGCGGCCGATGTCGGACCGGGCAAGGTTCCGCGCGGCCAGGGCGAACACGACCAGCAGGACGAGCAGCAGCCAGTACAGCTGCTGGGCGCGGCTGAACGTCCCGCCGTCGACGCCGAGCGGATAGCCGAAGAGCTCAACCGCCGGTGGGCGCCGTCCCGTGCTCGGCCCGCCGGTGATCGTGTCCAGCTCCTCGAACACATGCTGGCCGACGAAGACCAGACCGAGTGTGACGATCGCGAGGTAGAGTCCGCGCAGCCGGACGGCCAGCGGCGCCACGATCACGCCGACGACGGCGGCCACGAGCCCTGCCGCCGGCAGCCAGACCAGGACTTCGGAGATGCCGAGTCCCAGCGACCTCTCGCCGGGGTCCCCGCCGATGACCGCGGCGGTGTAGAACCCGACGCCTGCGAAGAACGCGTGGCCGAGCGATATCTGGCCGGCGTACCCGGTGAGCAGGCCTAACCCGATGGCGCCGATCGCGTAGGCGCTTCCGCGGGCGAGGATCGTGACCTCCGGATCGGAGAGCACAAAGGGCAGCACTGCAGCCACGACGAACAGCACGATGACGAGCAGCGCGAACAG
>CAZMXH010000107.1:5311-9641 GCA_964570165.1 uncultured Actinomycetes bacterium | reverse complement strand
GGACGAGTTGGGCCTGGAAGGGCTTGTCACCCTCGAGAGCGTCGAGGTCGTCCACTACGCCGGGCGCGAGAGCCCGGGCAAGGCACCCGGGTGACGGCAGCGTCGGATGAGCGTCGTCTTGCTCGTCGCGGTCGGGGGCGCGGTGGGGGCGGTGCTGCGCTACCTCACCGACCAGGCCGTGCAGCGTAGGTATGACAGCGTCTTCCCATGGGGCACGTTCACCGTCAACGGTGCCGGCTCCATGCTGCTCGGGCTGCTCGTCACCGCCGGGCAGCAGGGCGTGATCTCCGCCCACATGCTCGCCCTGCTGGGCACCGGTCTCTGCGGCGCGCTCACCACCTACTCGACGTTCGCGTACGAGACGGCGCGCCTCGTCGAGACCGGTTCACGGTTCTTCGCGTCGGCCAACGTGGCGGGCAGCGTGACCGGCACTCTGGGAGCGGCCACACTGGGCCGGATGATCGCGCTCGCGCTCTGGGGCTGACCCAAGCGCTGAGTGGCTCCAGTGACACGGACACCGTGCTTATCCGACGCCCCACACGATGAGGGCAGTGCGCAGCGATTCACGAGACGTTGCTCCGGCCGACTAGTCACCAGAGCGGACCACACCGGACTCGAACGCCCGGACGACGGCTTGGGCCCGATCACGCAAGCCGAGCTTGCTCAAGATCCGGCTGACGTGAGTTTTCACGGTCTGCTCGGATACCACGAGATGAGCTGCGATCTCTGCGTTGGACAAACCCTGGCCAACGAGAGCGAACACCTCGGTCTCGCGTTCGGTGAGGTCCTCGATCCGTCCCAGCGCCGGCCCGGTCGGCCCGCGGAGGCGTGCGAACTCGCCGATCAGCCGTCGGGTCACTGACGGCGCCAACAGGGCTTCTCCGGCGGCCACGACACGTACGGCCTCAGCCAGCTGCGCGGCGGAAGCGTCCTTCAGCAGAAATCCACTGGCGCCGGAGCGCAGCGCCTCGTAGACGTATTCGTCCATGTCGAACGTGGTCAGGATGAGCACCTTCGGAGCGGTGAGATCGGGCCGCCGGGCATAGCCCGCACCCGACCCGCCGACGATCAGCCTGGTGGCCTCTAGGCCGTTGAGCACCGGCATCCGAACGTCCATCAGTAACACGTCCGGACGTAGCTCCGCGGCCCGATCGATGGCCTCCTGCCCGTTGGCGGCATGCCCGACGACATCGATATCCTCTTGCGCGTCGAGGAGCACCGACAGTCCCTCCCGCACCATCGCCTGGTCGTCGGCGATCAGCACACGTATCCGCGTCATCCGGCCTCGCTCGGTGGTAAGGGCAGCACAGCGGTCACCGCATACCCGCTGTCGGACGTCGGGCCTGCGTCGAGGTCGCCACCGAACATGGCGATCCGTTCCCGCATCCCGACAAGCCCGTGGCCGGGGCCCGGCAGCTGAGATACCGGTCTTCGAGGCGGACCGTTGACGACGGACAGGCGAATCGAACTCGGCGAGTAGCTGATCTCCACCCGGACATCGGAGCCCGGCGCGTGTCGCATGGCGTTGCTCAGTGCCTCTTGAACGATGCGGTAAGCCGACACCTCGAGGCCTGGAGGCAGAGGACGGGAGGTGCCCGTAACTGCCGTCTCGACCACCAGCCCCGCGCTGCGCGCGCTCGCGACCAACTCGTCGATCCGCTCCAGGTTTGGCTGCGGCACGGCGTCGCCGTCATTGCTCTTCGCACGGAGAAGGCCGAGAACTCTGCGCAGCTCGACGAGGGCTTGGACTGCGCTGCTGCGAATATCGCCGAAGCTCTTGGCCGCGTCGGCAGGCAGGTCGCGGACCCGGTAAGGGGCGGCCTCAGCTTCGATCGCCACCATCGACATGTGGTGCGCGACTACGTCATGCAACTCCCGGGCGATCCGGGTACGTTCCTCGAGCACCATCCGCCGGGCACGCTCGTCTTGGCTGATCTGCTCCTGCTGGGCCAGCCGACGTCCGGTCTCCCCGCGAGTTCGCCAGGCATCGGCAAGGAGCAACGCGATCGCGGAGACCGCAACCATTGTCGAGAGGCTGCGCCAGTCGAGCCTCTCGGGCACGGCCAGCCAAGCAACCGTGTTGATCAAGGCAAGGACCAGCCAGAGTTCGAAGAGAACCCTCCGATGCGCTCGCTGGCCAATGATCACGAGCACGACGATCAGGGCCAGTACGCTGGTGACCGGCCAGGGCAACGGCTCGGCTTCGCTCACCGGATCCGCGAACAGCGCGGTCAGCGCGGACGCTGCCAACGCTAGCCACCACCCGGTCATCGGGCGCGACAAGCACACCAGCAAGGGCAGCGCCCTAGCCGCGCTGAGCGCCAGCGAAGCGGCCGGCGACAACTGATAGTGCTGGTACAGATCCAGCGTGCCCAGCCCGAGCACTGCGACCGCCAAGCCCAGCACAGCCCGCTGTGGCCAGGTCTTGATCGGAGCGCGATCCGGTGCCAAAGACCGGTTTCCGGCGGGACTGAGGTCTCGCGCGACTGTCAGCAGCCAGGAGCCGGCGGCACTCGCCAGTCGCGGAATGATCGCCAGGCGGGCCTGGCTGGCATCGCCGTCCACTGGCACCTCCCCAGCGGAGTCGCCGGCCACGTTCGGTCGCCTCGTCGAACGATGCCGATCAGTCATCGCTACCTTCCGACGCCGAGCAGGTGGTGCGCGAGCCGGCCGTGCAGCCACGTGACCGCCCGAACAACCCACGGGATGAGGAACAGAGCCGTCAACCCGCCACCCACAGCGTGTACTGCCCACGCGCCGGCGAGCGTCGGACCACCCCAAGAAGTCGCGTAGGACTCCATCGTGCCTGGCCGGAGAGGGTAGGCGAGGTTCACGGCAACCAACGACCACAGGTAGACCGTGAGCAGTAGCGAAGCCACGCTGAGGGGCACGCTAAGCACCGTATGAGCGATCACCCGGCCAGCCGCCAGCCCGGCTGCCGGCTTGCGCAGCGCCAGGAACTTGCTGGCGAGATCTTTCTGCAGTCGTGCCGCGGACTGAGAGCGACCCAACAGCGCCAGGGGCACGCACGCGAGGCTAACCGGCACGGCGAGGATAATGAAGAGCATCCCGCGCCACGTACCGGAACTGAACGGCAACCTCCACCACGACTCTCGGGAGGGCCGGAACCACTGGTTCACCGCCTCTGACCGACGGGAGGTTTGGTCGTTCGCCATGCCGATGCATTCCTTCCATTGATCGCGGTTTACGGATCTGTGTGAGCCGTCGCCGCCCATCGTGTGGAAAGCGATCCGTCGTCCGCGTCACCCTCCAGGGCCAACTTTGGCCGTACCCCTGCGGTCGTACACATGTCACCGTCGGGGCCAGGACGCATCGAGCTTTCAATGCGCCCCGGCCACGCTGAGAGGCGTCCGCCTACCCCGAGCGCACTGCGAGCGGGCGGAGCAGCCGAAGGCTGGTGGCGCTGAGCCACACCATGCCAACGCCCATGGCCAGCCGCTCGAAGGCGCCCGCAGGCGCGGACGGCCATGCCCCCGAGAAATCCAACCCGGTGAGCACGGAGCCCACCAGCCAGCAGCAGATCACTCCGACGGCACACGCGGTGGCGACCCGTCCCCAGATGTGCCAGCCGTCGACGTTCCTCATTCGGCGCCCGAGTACGAAGAGCGCCACCGTGAGGGCGATGAAGAACACTGCGCCGGAGATGTCATGGATGGTTCCGTGCCAGGAGTGCGTGGGGTCGGCGCCCGGGGGATATCCCTGCCCGGGGTCGATAGGAAAGGCAGCGGCCGCGACGAGTCCGGCGCCGGCGATGGCGAGGGGGTTGACCCGGCGGCGGAGCAGGCCGAGACGGTGGTAACCCTCGGCGGCGGCAAGGACGCAGACGCCTGCCAGCAGCAGGTTCACGGTGCCCAGCCATCCGCGATCTCCGAGGCTGAGGTGGCTGATCTGCTGGCGCCACGGATCGAAGCCCGGCCGGGTGAAGCCGTCGACCAGGAAGACGAGAACCACGAGGCTGCACCCGGTCGCGGCAACCCGCAGCGCAGCCCGTGTTGTGCCGTGGACAGGCGTCGTCCCCGTGTGGGGGAGCCTCTGGTGAGCGTTGAGTGTTGTGGAGTCGCGCATGATTGCCTCCCGGATCGACACGAGGTGGCGGACCTTGCGCAATGGCCCGTAGAATTCCTCTGACAACCGAAGTATCTGACACTGTCAGTGAATATGCAGGAGGCCGACGTTGTCAAGCCGAAATGTGACCCGAACCGGCTCGGCCGATCAGCGCCAGCGACTGCTGGGCGAGATCGTGACGGCTGCGCGGGCTCTGGTGTCCGGCGGCATCTTGTGTCACCAGGCCCTGGCCGAGCGGCTTGAG
>CAZMXH010000107.1:0-5301 GCA_964570165.1 uncultured Actinomycetes bacterium | reverse complement strand
GCAGTGCCTGGGCGTGCTGCAGTCATCTGGCCCGATCACTGCCGGTGAGCTTGCACTCCGGACGGGTCTGACGACGGGCGGGGTCACCCGGGTGGTTGACCGGCTGGAGCGGACGGGGTTCGTTGAGCGGCAGGCCGACCGACGCGATCGCCGGCGAGTGCTGGTGGCGCCGGTCCAGGAGCGTATGCAGGACGTGTCGGCCCTGTACGGCCCGGTCTCACGAGCCTGGTCGGCACTGCTCGAGGACTACAACGACGACGAGCTTCAAATGGTGCTGGAGCTGTTCGACAAGATGCAGCGACTGACTGCGGAGCAGATCAGGAACCTGCACGAGTCGCGGACCTGACGCCGAAGGTCGCCGCCACCTGGACATCCGGCGGGCCGGATCATCCCCGCTGACCTTCGTCGCGCTGAGCTTCGCCTTGGATCAGTACTGGCGGACGGCGAGGCTATGCGTGGTTGAGGGTTTCGGCGAGGAAATCGAGTTGGTCGGCCAGGACGCGTCGGCGTATTTCGGGGCGGTAGAAGTCGAAATGCGTGTAAGGGTGTGTCTTGAGCCGTCCGAACTCGGCCTTGTCGGCGAGTTGCGTGGTGTCCTCGGCGACGGTCTCGCGGTCTTGGTCACCGATGCAGACCAGCAGCGGCATGCGGAGGTGGTGGGCTCGATCACCGGGCTTGTATCGCATCATTTCAAGCAGTGCCCGGGGTGCGACCCGGTTCTCCCAGGTCGCGCTGTCGAGCACTCCCACGGTGCGTTTGGCCTCGGGGCTGGCCATCACGGCGAGCTCGCCTGGACCGCCGACCGCCGGTATGTAGTGCGGCTGGAGGCCTAGGGCACCGCGCAGCCGATCGACGATCATGGCGAGCAGCAATCGCCACACCATCTTCGCTGACCGTCCCTCGACCCGCTTCGGGAAGCCGTTGAAGGGCACTTGGGCGACGACGGCGGCGATCCGCGGGTCTTCGGCGGCGACCGTGACGACGTGACCGCCGCCGAGCGAGGTACCCCACAGCACGATCCGGTCGGCGTCGACGTCGGAGAGCCCGCGGGCAGTCCGGATGGCGGCGCGCAGGTCGTTGAGCTGCCCGGGGATCGAGACGATCTGGCGAGGCTCGCCGGCGCTGAGCCCGAACGAGCGGTAGTCGAAGGTCAGCGCGGCGTAGCCGGCGCCGGTGAACGCCTCGGCCGCGGCGACGATCGAGGGGGTGTCCTGGGTTCCGCCGAACCCGGCCGCGAGCACCACACACGGATACGGCCCCGGCCGATCGGGCCGGTACAGGTGCGCGACGCATTCGGTCCCGGCCGATACAAAGCGGATCTGCTCGACGCGCGGACCAGGCAGGTCAGTCATCGTGTCCTCCGATTGTGCGGGCCCTGGACTGCTGTCCGGCCGCCGGCGACGCGCTTGCCAATGTCGACTGAGCTTGCCCGGCACGCCACAGACAGGGCCAAGCATGAGACAAGTCGCTTACACCACCGTGCCAGACGCCACCGTCCCGAGCCGAGGCAGAGCACGACATCTGACTCTGCGCGTTAATGCACCGCAAGGTCAGTCACGATGTCGTTGACTTTGCGGAGTAGCCGGCCTTCGACTGGAGTCTCTGGAGCCACGAATCGAGGGGTTCCTTCCCGGACTTGAACGCCGAGGTGTCGTGCCCCGTGTGCAGCCGCTCGGAGCGGTACACCGTTCGGTTACACCGGCTTGACTACCTGGTCGATGCGACGTGCCGCCCGTGCCAGGGCCTCGTTGCGCTCCACCGGCCGCTCGAGCGCGTCAAGTAGATCGTCGAAGAAGCTGGCCAGTACTCGCGTCTCGCGGTGGGCGCGGAGGACGGCCTCGGCTCGTTCTTCCGCCGCTGTCCGAACGAACTCGCTCACCGGCTCGTCGACCAGCTCAGCTGCCGCCGCGAGACGCGCCTTGAGCTCATCGGCGATGCGAAACTCAAACCGCTGCGTCGCTACCACCGCCATCACCTCCGTACGGACAATCGCACGGACGTGTCCAATGGCGGTCAAGCTTCTGTCGATACGCCGGACCGGGCCGCTGAGGTCAAAGGTACTCACCGGCCGTGGAACTCCGGCTCGCGCTTCTCGCGAAACGCGGCCCGCCCCTCCGCGGCGTCAGCTGTGGCCATGCACACCGTCTGGAGGTCGCGCTCGTATCGGACGGCGTCCTCGATTGGCATCACATACGCGGCGCGCAGGTTCGTCTTCGCCGCCTGTGCGGCAATCGGTGCCCTGGTGGCGATCCGAGCGGCCAACGCGGCGACGGTGCTGTGGAGCGCTTCCGCCGGCACGACCTCGCTCACCAGTCCCCATCGCAGCGCGGTGTCGGCGGTGATCGGATCGCCGGTGAGCAGCATCCATGCGGCGTTGCTCGGACCGACGCTGTGGGCCAGGAACGCGCTCATCCCACCGCCGCCTATCCAGCCGAGCTTGATCTCCGGCGCCGCGAAGCTGGCGGTGTCCGCACTGATCCGGATGTCGCACGACAAGGCAAGCTCGAGCCCACCCCCGTACGCATATCCGTTCACGGCGGCGATACTGGGCGTGCGAATCGTGCGGACGGCGTCGCAGTAGTCGTGCCGGTTGCGGAATGCCCATGGTGTCGGGTAGCTGTCGAGCGTACCCACGTCGCTGCCGGCGCAGAATGCGCGGTCGCCCGCACCGGTGAGAACGACGACCCTCACATCGTCACGCTCGTCCACCTCGGCCATGGACGCCTGCAGGGCACGAGCCATCTCCGGGGTCACGGAGTTGAGCTTGTGCGGGCGGTTCAGCGTGATTGTGGCGACGTTGCCGGTCACATCAACAGTGATCTCACCCATCGGGCGGCTCCTCGTCTCGTCGTCGGCTCGCGCGGTACAGGTCGTCGATCGTGGCGAGTGCGAGGTCGTGGTCGCCTCCGGTCGTCAGCACATCACGCAGAACTGCGGACGCCGAGTCCTGGAACGCGACATAGCCCGGGTACCTGGGCCGCACCCAGGCGGTCTCGACGCTTGCTAGTGTGCCGCTGAAGTAGGCGGCTACCGGAGGTGCGGCCGCCGAGTCCAGCCACGCCGAGCGGTTGGCGGGCTGGCCGCCGCTCGCGACGAAGACGTCGCGCTGCGTCGTGTCGCTCACGAGCATGCGGAGATAGCCGGCCAGATTCGCGGTGTCTTGGACGCGTCGGGAGACGGCGATGCCGGTGCCGCCGAGCACGCTTCCGGGCCGCCCGCCCGTCCGTCCACGTGGCGCGTCGGAGAACACGACCGGCCGGTCGACGCTGGGCCCGGTGTAGGTGACGTAGCCGTAGACGAGCGGGCATATTGCGATCGTGTCGGAAGTGGTCATGTGCTCGAGCAGTGCGATGGGGTTCCATGACCGAGCACGCGGATCGGCGGCGGCCACCACCGTGCCCAGGATCTTGAGCGCCTCCGCTCCGACGCCTCGGGAAACGAGCGCCCCGGAAGCGCAGGCCGGTTCCTCGCCGAGTGCCACGCAGATCGCGAGGAAGGCGAGCAGGGCGTGCGGCCCTGCGAGTGGCAGGGCCAGCCGAACCCTGGGTGCCAGCGCGAGCACGTCGTGCCAAGTCTCTGGAAAAGGATCCGCGAGCAGATCTGGACGGACGGCCATGACCTGCGCGGCGGCATCGATCGGCAGGGCCCACTGCCTTTCGGCGTAGCGGTAGCTGTCGAAGGAGGCGCCAACTGCGGAGGAACGGATGAGGGTCAGGTCTGCGGGCGACAGAACATCGTCCATCGGCCGCAGGCACTCTGCCTGGACGGCGGATGCGACGCCGGGATGGTCGATGATCAGCAGGTCGTAGTGGGAGGCGTGCTCGCCGATGGGGTGCGACTCGAAGCCTTCCAGAGGTTGGCGATCCCACCGCACCGGGCCGCCAACGGCGTCCAGCGGCCTGTAGCCGCGCGGGTGGTCCCAGGTCAGGCCCCTCCACTGCGACTCGCCCGGTTCGCTGGAGAACGGTGGGCGCCGAGAGCCGGCGTAGTTCATGGTGCTTTTGATGCGATGACGCCGGTGCTTAACAGGTCTTGGATGCGTTCGGGCTCGTAGCCGAGCTCGGTGAGGATCTCGCGGGTGTGTTCGCCAGCCAAGGGCGCCCCTCGCCGCACCTCGCTGGGCGCCCGCTCGAAGCGGATCGGGAACCCGGGCGTCGTGACCGTGCCCTCTGTCGGATGCTCGTAGCTGACGAGCGAGCCGTTGTTCCTGACCTGCGGATCGTTGACGAGTTCGCGGTACGAGTAGACCGGTCCCGCCCAGATGCCCTTCGCATCGAACCGGCTCAGCCAATCGCGTGTGGTCCGTTCCTTCAGGCGCTCGCGCACCAGGTTGAAGATCTCGTCGCGTCGCTTCCACCCGTCGATCTCGGCGTCCATCTCCAGCAGCGTGGGCGCGCCGATCGCGTGCCCAAGCGCGTCCAGGGGCGGAAAGGCCAGCGCGAGAAAGCCATCGCTGGTCTCGAAGATGCCGTACGGCGCTCGGATGTAGACGTGCGCGTGCGGTTCGCCGCTGCGGTTCTGAGGTACGCCACCTGCGGTGAAGATGGACATCTCCTGCATCTGCAGGGCGATGACTGAGTCGAGCATGTTGACCTGGACGAGCTGAGCCTCGCCGGTCCGCTCACGGTGTAGGAGTGCGGCAAGGGCGCCCTCGAACGCCGTGTACGCCGTGACCGCATCGGCCAGATAGTGGCCGGACGGGGAAGGTGGATCGGTGTCGCGCCCGGTGTTGTACAACGCGCCGCTCATCGCCTGGACGAGCAGATCCTGGCCCGGCCGCTCTCGGTACGGGCCACTCTCGCCGTACCCGGACAGCGAGACATACACAAGATCGGGATTGATGTCGCGCACGCGCTCGTAGCCGATGTCCAGGCGTTCGGCGACCCCTGGGCGGTAGTTCTGTAGGAGCACGTCGGCACTCTTGATCAACCTGGTCATGATCTCTCGCCCGGGCTGAGACTTGAGATCTATGGCGATGCTGCGCTTGTTTCGGTTGAGGGCGACGAATGAGGCGTTGATGCGCCGTCCGACGGCGCCCCCGGCCGCGGTATGACGCTGCCACTCGCCTCCGACCGGCTCGACCTTGATTACGTCCGCGCCGAGGTCACCCAGGCGCATGGCAGCGAACGGTCCCGCCATGGCGATGGACACGTCAAGCACGCGGTACCCGGCCAGGATGCTCACGCCATCACCCAGCCGCCGTCGACAACGAGCACCTGGCCGGTGATGAAGCTGCTCTCCGGAAGAGCGAAGAACCGCACCGCGTTGGCGACGTCCGCTGGGGTCCCGCGTCGCTTGATC
>CAZMXH010000106.1:0-9731 GCA_964570165.1 uncultured Actinomycetes bacterium | reverse complement strand
CCAGGCGCACGCGCCTGGGGAAGTGCCGGCCGACCCGCTGAACGTGGTCAACCCACAGCCGCGGGCGGGGCGGTCCTAGCGGGCGGAGTCCGATGACGCCATGGCGTCGGAGGGCACGTACTCGTTGGCCCGATCGAGGTCCTCGGCGAAGTCCACCTCGACGACGAACAAATCGGAGATGTCGACGGGAAGGAACCGCAGCCCGTCCTTCTCGATGCCGAGTTCGATGCCGCGCTCGAAGTAGTCCTGGTCTCCTGCCTCGGCCAGCCGGCTGACGAGCGCGGGCTTGTCGGCGGCGGATACGTAGTTGATGCCGACGGCCTCGCCAAGCGGATCGGGCACGGTCTTCGACAGCGCCTTGATGTAGCCGTCCCGGTCGACGGTGTACTTGACCTCCTCCTCGCCGACCGAGGCGGTGTTGACGCAGACGAACGAGGTCTGCGCCTCGATCAGGCTGCGCAGCCGGGAGAGCACGCGCGGGTCGTAGACCACGTCGCCGTTCATCCAGAGCACGCCGCCGTCGGTCGAGGCGCGCAGCGCCTTGAGGAGGCTCTTGGACGTGTTCGTCTGGTCGTAAAGCTCGTTGTAGACGTAGCTGGCGTCGGGGAAGGCCTCCATGACCGACTCGAGCTTGAAGCCGACAACGATCGTGATGCGCGCATCGTCGCCGAACTCTGCGTGCACGTTGTCGAACTGCTGGGCCATGATGCTGCGGCCGTCGCGCAACGGCGTCAACGGCTTCGGGAACGGGCGCCCCAGGCGGGTGCCCATGCCGGCGGCCAGGATCGCAACGTGAATCGTCATTGGGGGGCCTCCGTAGGGGAAGTCAGCTGCGCGAGATTCCGTGACTGTACTATTGCCCGATCACCGCCCGGTGACACCCAGGTGCCGGACCTGTTGCTCCACCGCGGCGCTTGCGTTTCCCGCCGGCACCACTGCCGGGAAGACGGCCGTAGCGACCCGGCGCGATGCCCACTCGGCCTGCACCGCGGCAAAGCTCGGGTACTCGAGCGGCGTGGGCAGGTGCCGCAGTGCCCGGCCACGGGCACCGTCACCGACCGATAGCCAGCATGCACCGGAAGCGTCGAAGTAGCGCTGGGCGACCTCGGCGCCATTGGAGGCGTCCAGGTCGATGATGCGCACCAGCCTGCCCCGCTCGTCGAGTTCCTCCCGCCGCACGGGCAGCCCAGAGGGGCCGTAGTGCTCCACTCTGGTGCCCGCCGCGTTCGTGTCCACCGCCACGACGGGCAGGCCGTCGCGGTAGCGCCCGCGCAGCCACCCGCCGTCCGGCTTGGGGACGGGTCTGGCCGTGGCGGTGTCGAAACGCTCGACACCGGGCGCGTACGCGTTGTGGCCGGGGGCCGCGTCCTCCCAGAACCGCCGGACATCGACGCCGGACGGAAGCCGGCGCGGTGTGGCCTCGATGGTGTGATCGAGAACAAGGACCTCGACGGGCACGCCCGCGGCGACGGCCTCGCGCATCCTGTCGATGGCCGGTTCGGGCAGCGCCGCGAGCTCCTCGCCGGACGCCAGCAGGTAGATCCCGCGCCACCGGCGCCGCCGGGCCAGCAGCCGCACCGACACCGCGCCGGTGCGCACCGCTCGGAGGCTCCGTCGCTTCAGCCGTCCCACCACCCGGCGCGCCCGCTGGACGGCGGCCCTAGCGAGTGCAGCTCGCGTTCTCATCATGGCGTCGACGCCGCGACGGCCGGCCGTGCGGCGGGCTTCTCGGGCAAGCCATCGGAACCTACCAGGTCGCGGTAGAGGCTGAGCCATTCCTTCGACCAGCGCTCGAACGTGAACCGCTTGGTGACGTCGCGGGCACGCTCGCCGAGTCGCGCGGCGAACGCGGGGTCGCCGAGCACCCGGACGAGCGCGTCCGCCAGCGCCTCGATGTCGCCGGCAGGCACCAGCAGCCCGTCCACCTCGTGCCGGATGATCTCTGCCGGGCCGTAGTTGATGTCATAGGCGACGAACGGGGTCCCGACCCCCATCGCCTCGGTCAGCACCAGCGGCAGCCCTTCGTGCCGGGAACTGAGCACGGTGGCCGTCGCGCTCGCGAAGACCTTGAGGGCGTCGTCGGTGAAGCCTCTGAACCGGACACGATCGGCCACGCCGAGTTCGCGAACCAGCTTCTGCAGCGAGGCCTGCTCGCCACCCTTGCCGTAGATGTCGAAGCGGGCCTCCGGCACCCTGGGCGCCGCCAACGCGAAGGCCCGGATCGCGTGGTCCATGCGCTTCTGGTGGTCGAACCGCGAAACGGCCACAAGCAGCCCGGGCTCGCGCGGCACGTTCACCGAGGGCGCCGGGGGAGTGGGGTGGTTGATGACTCTGACGGTGCCGCCGTACCGGCGCGTGATGTGGTCCCGTTGCTGCTTGGTGAGCGCGACAACCGTGTCGATCCGGTCGACGTTCTCCAGTAGCGGCAGCCAACTCGCGTTGGTGGGGTCGGTCGACCGGTAGGGCGCCTTCGTGTGGCAGTTGTGCAGCCCTGCGACGGTCCTCGCCCCAGGATGCTTGAGGTTGAGCAACAGCGGGTCGAGCCGGCGGGTGTCGACCATCACGACCGGCCGTTCCCAGTCAGCGGTCACCTCGTCGACCCACTCGGCGACGCACTCGCCGAAGTGGTCGTACGCCTTCGGGGTGGGGTGGTGCCGGACGCTCGCCGCAGGGTTGCCGTTGGCGTTGAGCCAGCAGGTGAGCCAGCACCGCCCGCTTCGGTCGAACCAGCGGCGCAGCGTGCCCTTCCCGGTCTCCGGGTCGAGGTGCTCGGTGTACACCAGGCGGCCGGCTCGGTCGTAGTGGTCGCGCGAGGCCGGCCGGGCGATGTCGTCGTAGTGTGTGATCGTCTGGAGCCGGCCGTCGGTGCCGAAGCGCTTCGCCTTGGTGAGCACGCCCTGGCGGTACATGCGGACGAGGGTCCCGTTGTTCGACTCCTCGGTGAACGATGTCGTCGCGGGCTCCGTGCGCTGGTGCGCCATTGACCCGGCGGGTCCGCCTCCGCCCCCTGGAGCCGCCTCCCGCCAGAAGTAGCGGATCTCGACGCTGCCCGGAAGGCCCCACTCGCGCCGGACCCCTTCGGCGGCGGCGTCCTCCCCATGGCTGAAGCCGGTCAGCAGCAGCCGCACCGGTGCGCCTGCCTCCGCGAAGTGTCGGGCACGTGCGACCACGGCGCGGGTCAGGCCGCCGCGTTGCAGCCCGAGTGACGTGAAGACAAGGACGACACCGGCTCGCTGACCGTTGGCGTCGGGCATCCGGATTCCCCCGTGACCAGATCGACTGCCCTAACAGCCTATGGTTCCGGCCGCGTCGATTGTTGTGAGTTGCATGAGAGCAACCTGTGAATTCCATGAGAGTGGCGCGGATGCGACACACTCGGTGGAATCCTGGTTGCGGCGGCGGATAGCGTCCCTGAGCATGGGGATGCTGCGTGCGGTGAACGCCAGCCTCGGCCGGACGCTCGGCTACAAGGTGAAGAAGGTGCGACGCACCTCCATGTCTGCCATGTCTTCGGAGTCTTCCGAGTCTGTCGACATGTCCTCCGAAATGTCCTCGGACGCGTCGACACCGGCCGCACCGGACTGGTCCACCGCCAAGGCGACCTACTCGGCGCCGGAGCCGGGTGTCGACCGGCTATTGGACCGGCCGGTCTTCATCCTCGCCCCCGTACGATCGGGTTCGACCCTGTTGCGCCTGCTTCTCAACGGGCACTCCCAGCTGCACGCGCCGCACGAGTCGCACTTCCGCCGGCTCGAGGTGCGCTGGTCCACCAAGCTCGCGGGGAGGTCGATGAAGGCGCTCGGCCTTCATCGCGGCGACCTCGAGCACCTGCTGTGGGACCGGGTGCTTCACCGGGAGCTTGTGCGGTCGGGCAAGTCGTTCATCGTGGAGAAGACCCCGGCGAACGTCTTCGTCTGGCGACGGCTCGCCGACTGCTGGCCGGACGCGCGGTTCATCTTCCTGATCCGTCACCCGGTGTCGATCGCCCAGTCGTGGCACGAGGCGGACCCGGACAGGAGGTCCCTCGAGGAGGCCGGTCGGAACGCTCTCGGCTACATGAACGCCGTCGAGGCCGCCAGGAACGGGCTGGACGGGCACACCGTGCGCTACGAGGACCTCACGGCAGATCCCACTGCGACGCTGCAGGGCATCTGCGAGTTCCTCGGCGTCGACTGGGAGCCGGCCATGCTGGACTACGGCCGCCACCTGCGCGGCGAGCTGCGGAAGGGGCTGGGCGACTGGCGGCCCAAGGTACGGTCCGGCAAGGTCCAGCCCAGCCGTCCGCTGCCCCGGCCGGACGAGATACCCGACTACCTCCGCCCGATCTGCGAGGCATGGGGCTATTTGCCGGAGCCGGACCACATTGCGGTTCGACAGGGTCAGCCCGGGTATGCACTACGTCGTTTGAGCTCCGACGGAGAGCGCGCGACCGGCCATCGGCTGAGTCGCCACGCCGATGGGTGGTGAGACCGATTCCGGCGGATTTGACGGAGGCGATCGCGCGGGTGCGGGAGCGCCACCTTACGTACCTCAGCGCACGGTGCCTCGAGGATCTCGCCGACGCCGTGGTCCAAACCGAACATGAGGGCCGTCCGGGTGTCCTCATCGAGGCGGGCACCGCGCTCGGCGGGTCGGCGATCGTGATGGCGCTCGCGAAGGCCCCCGACCGTCAGTTGCTGGTCTATGACGCGTTCTCCATGATCCCGCCCCCGTCCGACAGAGACGGTGAGGACGTCCACCGCCGGTACGAGAAGATCGCATCCGGCAAGGCGAAGGGCATCGGCGGCGAGACCTACTACGGGTACCGTCCCAACCTGCTGGACGAGGTGACCCGGTCGTTCGAGGCGTTCGGCGTCCCCGTCAGTGAGTCCAACGTGAAGCTGGTCAAGGGCTACTTCGAGCAGACGCTGCACGTCACCGGTCCGGTCGCGTTCGCCCATCTCGACGGCGACTGGTACGCGTCAACCATGACCTGCCTGCGGCGTATCGAGCCGCACCTGGTGCCCGGCGCCAGGATGGTGATCGACGACTACGACAAGTGGTCTGGCTGCCGGCGCGCCGTTGACGACTACTTCAACGGCAGGCAGGGCTACACGTTCGAGCGGCGTTCCCGACTGCACATCGTCAAGGACCCCGAGCCCGAGCGTCGCCGGCGCTGGTGGCGGCCGACCCGCACGACGCGCGCCTGATCGGGCAGACTTCCGTGAACCTCGTGACCCGGCTCCGGAGCTTCGCCGGCCGCCATGTTCCGGCTGTGACCCGCGCCGAAGTGCGCGAGATTCGGCGCAGCCGCGCCGCCGCCCGGCGTGGCGAAGCGGCCGCGCGGCTCCGCGCGGATGATCTCGCCGCCGAGAACGAGCAGCTTCGCGCGTCGCTGCGGGCGCAGGAGGTCCGAGCAGGTCTGGCGGGACGACTGGCACGCGGCGAGAGCCTCGAGGCCGCAGTCGTCGCTACGGTCCGCGACCTGATCGACGCCGGCGAGGTCGACGAGGCCGCGGCGGTGGCTCACGCGCTGGCCGACTCGCCCGGCGGTGCGCTTGCCGGTGATCTCGCGGTAGCCGTGGTGGCCTCGGCGCGAAGCGTGCCGGAACTCGCGTACGCCGCCTTCCGGAACGTCCGTCCGGAGGCGTGGCGGCGGCACGCGGTCGCGGAGTACCTCGCCGCCGTCTACTCATGCGACCCCGGACGCCTTCCCGGGGTGCTCCGCGGCCTGCTCGACGCCCCCGACGCGTCGACCACCGCCCGGACGTGGCATGAAGTGCTGCGGTACGCCTACGTCATCCGGGAGTTCGACCTGGTCAAGCACGCGTTCACGCTGCTGGTCGACAGGGCGGCCGAGGAGTCGGGGTCGTGGCCGGATCTTCCCGAGGAGATCGAGTGGCTGCGGCCGTGGGTCGAAGATGCCGTGCCCGCCGCCGGCCCGCCGGCTCCGGCCGGCCACACCCCCGTCGCGCTGCTCGGCTACGGCCAGCCGGGGCGCGCCAAGGCCTCGCAGAACATCGGGGACTACGTCCAGACGCTGGCCATGCTCGGTCATCTCGTCCGCCGCCAGGACCTGCGGTTCCACGGCGACCCGGAACTGGTCAGCCTCGCCAGAGAACTGCAGGAGCGGGTACGTCCAGACCGCCGCCTAGATGGCCCCGGCGCGGACGTGGACCTGCTGGTCGCCGACCGGGACGCGACGACCTACCAGACGTTCCCGGAAGGTACGTGGCTCGTGATGCACGGGTGGTTCCTGCACCCTGCGTTCGGGCTGAAGTACGAGTTCCCCCTGCACCAGAACCTGCGCCCGATCATCGTGTCGTTCCACTGCAGCAAGCGGGCGATGCTCACCCCGGAGGCCATTGAGTACCTGCGCCGCTACGGGCCCGTCGGCTGCCGCGACTGGACGACGGTGGACCTGCTGCTGTCCGCCGGCGTACCGGCCTTCTTCTCGGGATGCCTCACCATGACGGTCGACACCCTGTTCCCAGAGCCCGCTGAGCGGCCGGCGGCCGAGCCCGCGACGGTGTACGTCGACATGCCGGCGGAAGAGGTACCGCGGGGGGCCGCCAAGGCGCGCCACTCGTACCGCAACGTGAAGCGCCGCGGGTTCGCGCGCAACATCCGCGACGCGGTGGCGTTGCTGGACCGGTACCAGGGGGAGTTCACCGACGTCGTGACCTCGCGGCTGCACTGCTACCTGCCGGCACGAGCCCTCGGGCTGCGGGTCGACTTCCGGGCCAAGAACCACGCCGACCTGCGGTTCAACGGCCTGCTGAACCTCGACGACGACGCCTTCGACGGCCTGCGCCGCCGCATGCTGAAGCGGCTGGAGATGGTGCTCAGCGCGGTGCTGGACGGCCGGCCTGCCGACGAGGTCTACCAGTTGTGGCGGCGGGAGTGTGCCGCCGACGTGGCGGCGGCGCAAGCGCGGCGTGCCGCGATCGAGCCCGCCGGCCCGCCGGCACTGGATGTCAGCGCCGTCGCGGCGCGCGCCCGGGGCACGGTGGCCGCCGAGATGGCCGCCGGGGGACCGCCACCTGCGGCTTCCGCGGTGCAGCCCGCCGTCGAGATTGCGGTGGTCGCCACGCCGGACCTGGCCGAGCCGCTTCGCACCACTCTCGGGGCACTGGGCGGCGGAGCGTCAGGGCGCGTGTGGCTGCTGGGCCGCGACTGGACGGCGGCGCAGCTCGAGGACCTGGCATCCGGCCTGCCCGCTGCCGATGTGCGACAGGTCGTGTGCGACGAGGTCCCGCCCGGTGCCGAAGCTTTGCTGTTGCCGGACCTGTTGCCTGAGGTGCGTCGAGTGCTGCTGCTGCCAGCGACCGCCGCGGTGCTCGGCGACATCCGAGCGCTTGCCGATGCGGACCTCGAGGGCCGACCGGTAGCCGCGCGGACGACTACAGGAACGGCTACTGCACGCAGTGGGTTTGGCCTGCTCTACCGCGCCGCGGGCCGGCTGCACCCGGATGCCGCGGCGGCTGCCGACCTGTACCAACGGATCCCCGCACGTCACCGGTTCGACTTCGACGCCTTCGACATTCACGTGGCGGTTGTAGATCTCGATCGGCTGCGCTCCGATGGGTTCACTGCGGCGTTCCTGCCCTACTTCGAGCGCTTCGGGCTTAGCGCACGCGAGGTGTACAACCTGTACGCGGGACCTGATCGTGCGCACTTGCCGCCGGAGTGGGCGCACATCCCGACGCGTGAAGTCGTGGCCGATCCGAAGCTGGTTCACTGGGGCGCTGGCAGGCAGCCGTGGATGCCGGGATACGTGGCCGGCAGCGCCTACTGGCGGTGGGCCGAGCAGGCGGCGCGTGCCCAGACCCCGCGGCAGCGGTGACCGCTCGACCTATACGATGTTGATCGACGTGTGTGAGGTGTGGGATTAGCCGGTGCAACTGGTAACGCTCCCGGATCTTGGCCGTGCGCTGGTGGACAACACCTGGCTGAGGCTGGTCTTCGCGGGTTCGCTCCTGCTCCTGCCCATCGCCGTGGCCGCACTGCTGCTCGATGCAGGCTGGCTGCTGCTGGTGACGCTGGTGCTCTCTGCTTCGGTAGACGGGGTGCTGCGCGCGGCGCCGGTGGGCCGCGCACGGATCCTGCACCTGATCCGCGACCGATCGGCTCAGCTGAGCACGGTGCGGGTGGCGCTCGTCGCGGTGGCGCTGCTGACCATCACCGACACGGTGGTGGCCGCTGTGGTGCTCGCGGCCGGGCTGGCGGTGTCGGTTCTGTGCCGGGTCGCGGCAGGACTGGCTGAAGTGCTCGCAGTCCGGGCCGGCTGGGACTGGTCCGCCCTCGGGCAGGCCGGCGTCGGGGCGCAGTACATCCGCTCGCTTGCCGCGTCGGAACTCGTGGTGTTCGGGGCATTCGCGATGGCGTTGCTCGGCGCACCGGACGGCTGGACGGCAGCGGTCGCCGCGCTCGCCTGGCTGCCGAGCGTGTGGCTGGCGCTGATCGCGGGTTGGCGGTGGCGGCGAGCCGTTCGATTGCCCCCGCCGGGGCCGCCGAAGGCCCCGCCGGGCAGGGTGGCGGTCTACTTCGCCGAGCCCGAGTCGCGCGCGTACCAGCTTGAGCAGTGGCTTCCGGTCCTGGAGGATCTGCACCGCGACCTCGGGGTGTCATTGATCTTCCGCCAGCGTGCGTCGTTCGAGTTGTTCGGCACGCTGACGACTCTCCCCCGAGTGCACGCCGAGACGTTGGACGATGTGATGTCCGTCTACGCGAGCGGCGATCACGGTGTGCTGCTGTACGTCAACAACGGCATGCGGAACTTCCAGTCGCTGGCGTGGCCACGTGCCCTCCACGTACACATCAACCACGGTGAGAGTGACAAGACATCGCTGGTCACCCACCAGGCGAGGGCCTATGACCGGATCCTCGTTGCGGGAGAGGCGGCGGTCGCCCGGATGCGGGCGGGCCTGCTCGAGGTGGACACGTCGGGCGTCGAGATCGTGGGCAGGCCGCAACTCGACTACGTCGACGTGGCCGCCGAGGCCGGACGGACGGAGCGTCCGGTGCTGGTATACGCGCCCACGTGGGAGGGCGAGAGCAACGCGAACAACTTCAGTTCGGTGGACATCGGCGGCCCCGCCATCGTGCGGGAACTACTCGACGTGCCCGGTGCCACGGTGCTGTACAAGCCGCACCCGCGGACGCCGGGAAGCTCTCGCCGGGAGATGCGCGCCGCCCATGCGCGGATCTGCGAGTTGCTGTCGGCGGCGGCGCGGCGGGACCCGGCCGCCGGCCACGGCCAGTGGGAAGGCGACATACTGCCGCTGCTGGCGCGGGCGGACCTGCTCGTCGCGGATGTGTCGTCGGTCACCGTGGACCATCTGTATTTGCGGCCGGACGCCCGCCTGGTCCTGATGGACCGGGCCCGCGACGGCGGCCATGTGCGAGCGGCGGAGATCCCGATCGCGTCGTCCGCCGAGGTCGTGCGGGCGGACCAGGTGGACGGCCTCGCCGCGACCGTGGCCCGGCTGCTGGGCTCCGACGAGCAGGCCGCTGCTCGGGCCGAGGTGCGCCAGCAGTATTTCGGGGTCTACGAGGTAGGTGAGTCCGCGCGCCGCTTCCGATCCCTGGTGGCCGAGTTGGTGAGCCAGCGGGACGCCGCCATCGGCACGGGGCGGGTATCCGCCACCGTCAGCGTCGAGCAGTCCGACTCCGACAGCCCGTCCGAGCCGTTGTCCGGTTGATCACGTGAAGCAGGCGGGCCGGCGCCTCGCCAGGCACACGCGCCTGGC
>CAZMXH010000105.1:7438-9768 GCA_964570165.1 uncultured Actinomycetes bacterium | reverse complement strand
GCGCTGCGAGGCACGCAGCCGGTCGGGGTCCTCTCGGATCACACGCATGTCGAGCACACCGCCAGCGTATCTATCACGCGGCTCGGTCGTCGCGCCCGCATCTCGCTAGCGGTTCGATCACGTTCGCCAGGCGGGTCCATGCCGCAGCAGGCGTGCAGACCTGTCGAGGCGTGGGCCCGCCTGCCGAACGTGATCGAACCGGCCTGACCTCAGCGGTGGTTGCCCCGCAACCGTGCCAGCCACTGCGCGGCGCTCTCGAAGTCTTCGTTGGACGTGCCGTAACCCACGGCCGCTGTTACGCCGTCGGCCCGCGGATACGAGCCGAGGAATCGCACGTCTGCGCACACCCGGCGCAGGCCCATCAGTGCCTCGCCCACTCGGGCGTCGGCGATGTGCCCCTCGCAGTCGACGGCGAAGCAGTACTTGCCGATTCCGTTGCCAGTCGGGCGAGACTCGATCCGCGTCAGGTTGACGCCGCGAGTGGCGAACTGCTCGAGGAGTTCCAGCAGGGCGCCAGGGTGGTCGTCCCGAATGAACGCCACCAGGCTCGTCTTGTCGGCCGCGGTCGGCTCCGCCGGTGGTCCCGGCCGCTGCACCAGGATGAAGCGCGTTATCGCGTCGGGATTGTCGCCGATCCCGGTCGCGAGCGTCTCCAGCCTGTAGTGGTCGGCCGCCACCGTGGCGGCGATCGCCGCTTCGTACGGCCCATCGATGCCCACATCCCCGTTTGCCACCATCGCCGCCGCCGCAGCCGTCGAGGCCGTCAGGTAGACCTGCGCCTTCGGAAGCTCATCCGCCAGCCAGCGCCGGCACTGCGCCTCCGCCACGGAATGGGTGACGATGCGGCGCACCGCGACCAACTCGGTGCCCGGCCGGGCGAGCAGCGCGAACTCGACCGGCAGCAGCACCTCTCTGGTGATCATGAGCGGCTCGCCGCGGATTAGCTCGTCCAGAGTGGCGTTCACCGAGCCCTCGACCGAGTTCTCGAGCGGGACGACGGCCCCGTCGGCCTCGCCCGCCCGCACCGCGGCCATCGCGGCGGGAACGCTCGGGTACGGCAGCAAGCCGTCAGCGGCATCCGGCAGGCAGCGGGCTGCGGCCTCGCTGAACGTTCCCTCCGGCCCGAGATAGGCGTAGCGCGGCACGCGTAACACGACGGTCAGCCTAGCCTGGCACGGCAACCCTGCCAGGCCACTAGGTCCCTCACCAGGTCCGTTTGCCTAGTTAAGCACCCACCAGCCTGCCATACGTGATCATTGGGGAGCGGACTACCGTGGGCGGGTGACCGACATCACGGGCTGGCGCGATCTCGGCTTCGCCCGCGTCGACACTGGCCGGGAGGCCCGGACGGGCGATCCGGAGGTCGTCTACGGCGAGGGCAAGTCGCCGGAGCAAGTGGTGGTGCTGCTCCGAGCGCTGCGCGAGGAGCACCCGAGCCGCGCCCTGCTGGCGACCCGGCTGGACGGAGCCGCTCGCGCCGCGGTTCGCGCGGCGTTCGCGGATGTCACCGTGGACGACACCGCCCGATGCGCGACGCTGGGCCCGCTCCCGCCACCGTGCGGGCAGGTCGTGATCGTCGCTGCCGGCACCTCGGACGCTCCCGTGTCCGGGGAGGCCGCGGTCACCGCCCGCGCATTCGGTGCCAGCGTGGACGTCGTGCCGGACGTGGGCGTGGCCGGGATCCACCGGCTGCTCGCGGTGCGCGACCGCCTGGTCGCCGCCGACTGCCTCGTGGTCGTCGCGGGCATGGAGGGTGCGCTGCCGTCCGTCGTCGGCGGGCTCACCGGCGTGCCCCTCGTCGCGGTGCCCACCTCCGTGGGGTACGGCGCGTCCATGGGCGGAGTGGCCGCACTACTCGCGATGCTGAACTCCTGCGCGCCCGGTGTCGTGGTCGTGAACATCGACAACGGCTTCGGCGCCGGCGTGCACGCCGCACGAGTGGCACGGGCTGCTGGCGGCCGGGACGGGACGGGTGACGGAGGTGACAGGTGATCGGTTGGCTCGACTGTTCCTCCGGTGTCTCGGGTGACATGCTGCTCGGAGCGCTCGTCGACGCTGGCGTGGCGCTCCCCGTGCTCCAGCAGGCGGTCGACGCGGTCAGCCCCGAACCGGTCACCCTGGCCTCCGAGCAGGTCACCCGTGGCGGCCTGCGCGCTACCCGGGTCCGCGTGCGGGCGCGGGAGTCCACCACCCACCGCACATGGCCGGAGATCCGCGCGATGCTCGAGCACGCCGCCCTCGAGCCCGCCGTACGCGGCCTCGCGATCGCCGCGTTCGCACGGCTGGCCGAAGCGGAGAGTGCGGTCCACGGCAGCAGCCCGGACGAGGTC
>CAZMXH010000105.1:0-7428 GCA_964570165.1 uncultured Actinomycetes bacterium | reverse complement strand
TCCGGAAACCATCCACTTCCACGAGGTCGGCGCGCTGGACTCGATCGCGGACGTGGTCGGAGCGGCCGCCGGCATCGCAGCGCTCGAACTCGACGTCGTCCACGCCTCTCCCGTGGCCGTCGGCTCCGGCATCGTGCAGACCCGGCACGGGGAGCTTCCGGTGCCCGCGCCAGCGGTGGCCGAACTGCTCCGCGATGTCCCGACCTATGGTGGTGGGGCGAACGTGGAACTGACCACACCGACCGGCGCTGCCCTGCTCACCGCCACCGTCGCCGCGTTCGGCGACCAGCCACCGATGCGAGTGCGGCGTCAGGCGGTCGGCGCCGGAGCCCGCGATCTCGCCGGCCGCGCCAACATCGTCCGGCTGTTCATCGGCCAGCCGACGGGAGCGGCCTCGACCACGCTGGTCCTCGAGGCGACCGTCGACGACATGGATCCCCGGCTGTGGCCTGCCGTCCTGGAGCGGCTGCTCGCTGCCGGCGCGTCGGACGCCTGGCTGGTGCCGATCCTGATGAAGAAGGGACGACCCGCGCACACCGTCTGCGCCCTCGCCGAGACGCACGTGGCCGACAAGGTGCGTACCGTGCTGTTCACCGAGACCACCACGCTGGGCGTCCGGGAGACGCCGGTGGTCAAACGGGCGCTGGCCCGCGACCAGCGGACGGTCTCCGTCGACGGGCAGCGCATCCGCGTCAAGGCCGCCACACTCGACGGCGTGGTCGTCAACGTGCAGCCGGAGTACGACGACGTCGCCGCCGTCGCGGCGGCCACCCAACGCCCGGTCAAGGACGTCATGGCGGCCGCCGCCGCGGCGGCACGCGAGCCGGACCCGCCCGACTCCTCCCGCACCGGCGTAGCAGGGGACGAGAGTGCCCCGGTCAGCGCGGGCACGGACGGGCCCGGGGGTTCGGCTCGGTGACCGCGAAGCGCCGCGTGCTCACAGCGATCCTGGCCGCCGGAGCGGTCGCCGCGGCCGTCTCCCCGACCGCAACGGCGCAGGAGTCGCCCGACGGCGACCGGCCCCACGTGGTCCTGGTCGGCGTCGCAGGGCTGTCGTGGCCGGATGTCACGGCCAGTGAGACTCCCACGCTGTACGAGCTCGCAGGCAGCAGCGGCGCAGCGTCGCTCACCGTCCGGACCATCCGGTCCCGGACCTGCCCGGTGGACGGATGGCTCACGGTCGGAGCGGGTCGCCGGGCGGCGGATCTTCCCGACACGACAGGCGACGGCGACGCGGACCGGTTCTGCAGGGAACCTCCTGGTCCGCTGGTCTCAGCGGGGACGACGAAAGTTCCAGGGTGGGACGCGCTCGACGATCTGCAGGCGCGGCAGAACTACGGCACGGTCATCGGCTCGCTCGGCTCCCGGTTGGAGGAGGCCGGTATCTGCTCGACCGCGGTGGGGCCAGGAGCCGCGCTCGCCCTCGCCAACGAGTCAGGGGAGGTGGGGTCGTACCTCGACGAGGCGGAGCAACTGACCACGGAGCTGATCGCGGCATGCCCCGTGACGGTGGTCGATCTCGGCGCGCTCCCGGTACCCGGGCCGCTCCAGGACGACACCCCCGAGCGTCGCTCGGCCGCGGCCGAGGTCGCCCCGCACCTCGCCGACCTCGTGGATCGGCTACCGGACGGGACCGCGCTGCTGGTCGCAGGCGTGTCCGACAGCGGCCCAGCCCCACCTCCCGGGGCGGACGAGCCGTACCGGGTGGCGCCGTCCGGACTGCGGGTGGCGCTGGCGGCGGGGCCGGCACCAGACGGCCAACCGTTCGGTCCCCGCTGGCTGTCCTCCAGTACGACGCGGTGGACAGGACTGGTACAGCTGACCGACCTGCACGCCACGCTCGCGGCGTACGCGGGCCTTCCCAACCCGGCTGCCGACACGGTGGGCGCGCAGTGGCGTGCAACCGATCCCCACCCCGCCGAGCCAGCGGAGACGGTCGGTCAGCTCATCGGTGCGGACCGTGCCACCGAGGTGTTCCGGACCCAATCGGGGCCGTTCTTCCAGATCTTGGGAATCGCGCAGGTGCTGTTCTTCGGTGGTGCCCTGCTGTGGCTGCGCTACCGGCCCGCCGACCGCGGCACCGTGCTGCGCGTCGTGCAGTACGTCGCGCTGGGGGTCGCCGCGTTCCCGGTGGCATCGTTCCTCGCCAACCTCTCGCGCTGGTGGCTGGTCCAGCGAGCCGACCTGGTGCTGTGGGCCAGCATCGTCGCGATCACGTTGGGCATCGCGGCTGTCGTGCTCGCAGGGCCGTGGCGACACCGCGCCTACGGCCCCCCGGGCGTGCTCGCCGCCTTCACCGCGACGGTGCTCGCCGTCGACGTCGCCACCGGTGCGAATCTCCAACACTCCAGCCTGCTCGGCCTCTCGCCGGTCGTGGCGGGACGCTTCTTCGGGTTCGGCAACATCCCGTTCGCGATCTTCGTCGCATCCGTCCTGATCGCGACTGCCGCGCTGGCTCAATGGCTGTCCGACCGCGGGCACTCCCGGAGGAGAGTCACGGGCGCCGCGGCGGCCATCGGCCTGGTCGCCGTCGTGATCATGAGTGCTCCGTGGGCGGGGACCAACTTCGGCGGGACGCTGTCGACCATCCCGGGGATCGCACTGCTGCTGATAGGCATCTCCGGCGCTCGCATCACCGTGTGGAAGCTCGCCGTAGCCGGCGTTGCGGCCGCGGCCTTCGCACTGCTCGTCGCGTGGCTCGACTGGCTGCGCCCCGACGACAGCCAGACCCACTTCGGAGCGTTCTTCTCCGACCTGCTCGACGGCCAGGCGCTCGAGGTGGTCCAGCGCAAGGCCGAGGCGTCGCTCGGGACCTTGCAGCGCTCCCCCTACTACGGGTGGCTGGTCCCGATCGCGTACCTCGTGATCGGCTTCCTCGTCTACGGCAAGGGCGTCAGCGGCGTGCAGCAGGTTTACCGGCGCTGGCCGGTCGTGCGCTACGCGATCTGGGCGAGCCTGCTCACCGGCGCCGTCGCGTTCGCTACCAACGACTCGGGCATCATCATCCCTGCGCTGCTGCTGACAACGGGTATCCCGCTGGTGGTCAGCGCCGTGGCGCACGCCGTTCGAGACGTGGCCGGACCCCCCGGACCGCCAGCGCCCGAGCCACGTGTAGCCACTGCCGGCCCCGGTGCACCTGGGAACGCCAGTCAGTCCCAGTGACCCGGTGGTGCAGCGGGACGGGCACCTCGCGCACCCGGTAGCCCTGCCGCAGCAGGTCGATGGTCAGCCCGACCTCCGCACCGAATCCGTGGGCCAGCGGCAGCGCGGCCTCGAACGCCCGCCTGGTGATGCACCGCTGGCCGGACAGCGGCTGCTCGGGACTCCAGCCTGTCGCCTGCTCAATCCCCCCGCGCGCGAGGGTGACGACGAGACCCCGGCCACCGCCTTCCGATCGCTGCGCCGGAAGCGTCGCGATCGTCATGTCGACCTCGCCGGCCAGCACGGGTGCCACCAGCGGCTCCGCCTCGGCGGCGCTCTCCTCGAGGTCGGCGTCCAGGAACAGCAGCGCACGCGGCGGGCCGTCCTCGCGGGTTTCGATCAACCGCACCGCGCTGGCGCCGGTCTCCATCGCTGCCGCCTTGCCGCGGTTGCGGGCATGGCGCACCACGGTTGCCCCGGCCGATGATGCGCTCGCCGCCGTCCGGTCGGTGGAGCCGTCATCGACGACGATTATCAGATCGACGCCGGGAAGCTTGGCGGCCACTGACACCGTGGTCGCGATCCGGACCTGCTCGTCACGCGCGGGTATCAGCACAGCCACCTTGCCTGCATTCACGACCGCGACCCTACCGCGGCCACCGTCACCACGGTGCCCGCTCACGGCGCGCACGTACCCTCGTGAGCGTGACAGCAACCGCAACGGGCGCCGACTCCGAGGTAGGCCGGCTGCGCACCGTACTGCTCCATCGGCCGGGACGCGAGCTCAAGCGGCTCACGCCGCGTAACAGCGACAAGCTGCTGTTCGACGGGATCCCGTGGGTCGGACGCGCACAGGAGGAGCACGACCAGTTCGCGCAGGCGCTGCGGGATCACGACGTCGAGGTGCTGTACCTCGCAGAGTTGCTCGTCGCGGCACTGGAACTGCCGGCAGCGCGCGCCGAGTGCGTCGCCGCCGTGCTCGACGACCAGCGGCACGGCGACGAGCTACGCGAACTGCTCGGCGCTCAACTCGCGGACCTGCATCCGGAGGACCTCGCTGACGTGCTCATCGCCGGCCTGGCCCATGACGAGCTGCCCGCGGGTCACGGCCTGGTGTACGCGTTGATGGACCGGCACCAGTTCGTCATCGACCCGCTGCCGAACCTGCTGTTCACTCGGGACTCCAGCGGGTGGATCGGCGACCACGTAGCCATCGCGAGCCTGGCCATGCCGGCCCGCCGCCGCGAGGCCTCGTTGTTGCGGGCGATCTTCGTCCACCATCCGCGGTTCGCCGGCACGCCGCTGATCTACGACGCCGATCTGGAATGCCTAGAGGGAGGCGACATCCTGCTGCTGGGCCACGGCGTGGTGGCTGTCGGAACCGGCGAGCGGACAACACCCGCAGGGGTGGAGCGGTTGGCGCGCAGACTCTTCGAGCGCGAACTCGCACACACCGTGCTGGCCGTGCCGATCGCGCAGCAACGCGCCACGATGCACCTCGACACGGTCTGCACGATGGTCGACAAGAACGCGGTCGTCATGTACCCCAACATTGCCGACACGCTCATGGCTCTCACGCTGCGGCCGGAGGACGGCGGCATCCGGGTGAGCCCTCCGCGGCCGTTCCTGGAGGCAGCGGCGGACGCGATCGGCATCGACGCCATGCGGATCATCGACACCGGGCTCGATCCGATCATCGCGGAGCGGGAGCAGTGTGACGACGGGCACAACACGCTCGCGATCAAACCTGGGCTCGCGGTCGCGTACGAGAGGAACATCGAGACCAACGCGAGGCTGGAGGAAGCCGGAATCGAAGTGCTTCGGATCCCGGGTAGCGAGCTTGGCTCGGGGCGTGGAGGGCCGCGCTGCATGTCCTGCCCGATCAGCCGGGAACCGCTCTCACGGTAGCGTCACGGCACGGCAAACTTTCGGGTCGCAAGCTTCCCTCCGCCGCTCGCGGTGGCTAATCTTGAAGCCGGCCTCGGTCGCTCCTGTGTCCCCCGTCGGGAGCGCCCGAGGCCTTACGCATTTCAGGCCGCGCGAGTCAGCGCAATGTGACCTGTCGGTTCGCCAGCCCCGATCGAGCGCGCCGCTGGTCGGCAGTCAGTGGGCTGGTCTGGTTGACGGCCTCCTGGAGCCGCTCGGCGAGCGCGGCGACCGGCTTCTCCACCTCGTCAGCGGTCGTGCCCTCCGCCAAGTCCCACACCGGCACCAGGCGGCCGTAGGCCCGGAACGTGCCGAGCAACCGGGTGCCCTGGCCGAGCCCGTCGGCGCCGCCCGCATGCAACCTAGCCAGGCCGTCCAGCAGTGGCTCCTCGTCGTAGGGCATCACCCAACGCAACTGGTCGCGATCGCCGAGGCGGCACCAGTACGCGGCCGGCACCGACTGCAGCCGGGCGGTGGGGTGGACGGCGGCGTTGGCCTGCTCCATGGAGGCACGCACGTCGGGACTCGGCTCATCGTCGGCGTCGAGCCAGAACTCGAAGTCATCATGGACGGTGACGTCGAACTCCGCCGCTGTGTCGACAAGATCCTGCAGGCGCGGTCCGCCATCCTGCGGGGGGCGCGGCGCGATGGCCCCTGGCGACTCCGCCTCCAAGGCAGCAGCCAGCACCTGGCCGAGTTCCGCGCTCGGATCTCCGGTGGCCGTCGGCGTCTGCAAACCCAGCATGATCTGGCCGTTCTGCCGGAGCAGACCGGGCACGGCCATCGGCAGCACCGTCGCCGCGACGACATCCCGGTCGGCGTGGTCACCAGTAAGCCGTACCGGCGCGGTGGCGGCAGGAACGATCTCGCGCAGCGCTATCCAGTCACCCTCACCCGGAAGCTCGGCGAACGGCCGCATGACGTACGCCGTCGACCGCTGCTTCGCTCGCTTGCCGTGGCAGGCCTTGTACCGTTTGCCCGACCCGCACGGGCACGGCTCGCGCAGGCCCACCACTGGGATCTCAGAGGTCGTGTTCACACCGCCCGAGCCTACGGTGCCTGGTCGACAACGGCATAGACCGTCACGTCGTCGTCGGTGACGACCACACCCCAGTCGCTGGCGAGGGCGCTGACGATCGCCAGACCGCGGCCTCCCGTGTCGATCAGCGAGTGCCGTTCAACGTGTGGACGCTGGCTCCCGCCGCCGTCGGTGACGTGGATTCGCACCGACCCGTTGCCGACGCTCCACCGCAGGCGCACCGTGCCGGAGGAGTCCGACGAAGCGAGAGGGCGGGCGTGCCGTACCGCATTGCCCATCAGTTCGGTGACGACAACAAGCGCATCCTCCACCACTCGACGTGGCAGGCCGCGGGCAGCTAAGTCATCTCGAATCAGATGCCGCGCGGCGGGGACACTGCTGGGACTGCTGACAAGCTCAGTAGCCCGCTCACCGGTCGCACCGATGGCCATGCCGTGGCCCACCGCCTCCTCTCCCTTCGGCCGGCCTGGTTTCGCCTCTCACCGCCCCTTTTGTGCCCGGATTGCCCTGCGGTCAAACCCCTCGGGAAGCCCAATGTGCTCGTCGGTCACCATGCTACGTCTTTTGTGACCATTTGTTACCTCTTAGAGACAGCCCGCACGAGGACCGGCATATTATCTCGCATGATCTAGTGCTGTATAGCCGGTGTGCTAGAAAGCCTGGGAGCCGCGGGCCGCGCGCCCCGGTTAGCCGTGCTTGCGCAGGTACCCGGCGAAGTGCGGCACCGTGAACGCGATCAAGCCTCGCTCGGCCGAGTACACCAGGCCCTTCTTGAGCAGCGAGTCGCGCGCGGGCGAGAGCGACGACGGCCGGCGTCCCAGGTGGTCGGCGACCTCGGCGGTCGGAACCGGGCCCTCGCGGCCCTCACACAGCATCGCCATCGCCCGCAGGTAGTCCCGCTCTGCCGGCGTCGCTCGCTCGTAGCGGGACCCGAAGAAGCCCACAGCGAGCTCCGCCTCCGCCTCCGGTGCCCCGACATCTACGTCTCCCGCCGTGATCGGACTGCGAGGAGCGTGGTCCCAGGTGACCTTGCCGTATGCCTGCACGAAGTACGGGTAGCCGTCGGTCGCCCCATACAGCGCGTCCAGCGCCTCCTGCTCGAAGCTCACGTCCTCGTCGGCGGCGGGCAGGACGAGCGCCCGGTCGGCGGCCTCCCTGTCCAGCCGGTCGATGCGGACGTATCGGAACAGCCGCTCGGAGTACGACTTCGACGCCGACAGGACGGCCGGCAGGTGGGGCAGTCCTGCACCGACGACGATCAGCGGCAGCCCCTGTTGGGAGAGCTCGTGGCACGCGGCGCACAGCGCGGACACGTCGGCCGC
>CAZMXH010000104.1:0-9781 GCA_964570165.1 uncultured Actinomycetes bacterium | reverse complement strand
GATCCGTGCGCTGCGCAAGGACGTGCTCGCGAAATGCTACGGCGGGGACATCACCCGCAAGCGCAAGCTGTTGGAGCGGCAGAAGGAGGGCAAGCGGCGGATGAAGATGGTCGGCCGGGTCGAGGTGCCGCAGGAGGCGTTCATCGCGGCGCTGACGCTGGGGAGAACCTCAGGACAGCCGGCGAAGAAGTAGCGCGACCGAGTTCGTACTCAAGATGTTGCGGAGACACGGGTTGGCTTGCGACCCAGGACGTACCATTCACAGTGATATGCAAATCCCCTAACGTTCGCTGCATGGACCACCGCACCGACCCGGTGGCCCTCAACGTGGAGGAAGCGAATGACCGCCGTGCCCGACCCCCTTGAAGCTATCAAGAACCGCCCTTCCTCGATCGGCCGGATGTTCCTCGATCGGGTGGAGGCGACCCCCGACCGGGAGGCTTACCGCTACCCGGTTAACGGCTCGTGGAAGTCATTGACCTGGGCCGAGACCAGGGATCGAAGCTGGGCGATCGGCGCCGGCCTGCTGTCCCTGGGGCTCGAGCGCGAGCAGCGGGTGGCCATCGCGAGCTCGACGAGGATCGAGTGGATCCTCGCCGACCTGGGCATCAACTGCGCCGGCCTCGCTACGACCACCGTCTACCCGAACACGACGTCCGACGAGGTCGGCTACATCCTGGCCGACTCGGACTCCCGGGTGGTGTTCGCCGAGGACACCGGGCAGGCGGAGAAGGTGCTGGAGCACCGCGCGAAGCTCGACCATCTGCGGAAGGTCGTCCTGTTCGACGGCGATAGCGACGACGACCTCGTGATGACACTGGCGGAACTCGAACAGCGGGGCACGGCGCTGCTGGCCGAGCAGCCGACCGTCATGGACGACGCCGTGGCGGCGACCGGGCCCCAGGACCTGGCAACCCTGATCTACACCTCCGGCACGACCGGCCGGCCGAAGGGCGTGCGGCTGACTCACGACAACTGGGTCTACCAGGGCGTCTGGGTCGAGGCGGACGGCTTCCTGAGCATCGACGACCTGCAGTACCTCTGGCTACCGCTGTCCCACTCGTTCGGCAAGGCCCTCGAGGCGATCCAGCTGCGCATCGGGTTCGCCTCCGCGGTCGACGGGGATCAGACACGGATCGTCGACAACCTGGCCGTCGTCAAGCCGACGTGGATGGCCGCTGCCCCGCGGATCTTCGAGAAGGCACACTCCCGGATCGTCACCGGCGTCCAGGCCGAGGGTGGGCTGAAGCCGAAGATCTTCGACTGGGCCTTCCGGGTCGGCAAGGAGGTATCGCGGCTCCGGCAGCAGGGCAAGGAACCCGGCGGCCTGCTGGCCGTCCAGCATCGGATCGCCGACAAGCTCGTGTTCAGCAAGATCCGGGAGCGGTTCGGCGGCCGGCTGCGGTTCTTCATCAGCGGTGCGGCTGCGCTGTCTAAGGAGCTTGCCGAATGGTTCGCCGCGGCCGGAATCACGATCGCCGAGGGGTACGGCCTCACGGAGACCAGCGCGTCCACCTTCGTGAACCCACCCGCCGAGGTGAAGCTCGGGACGGTCGGGCTGCCCGCCAAGGGCACCGAGGTCAAGATCGCCGAGGACGGTGAGATCCTGATCAAGGGCCCCGGAGTCATGAGCGGCTACCACAACCTTCCGGAGGAGACCCGGGAGGTCCTGACCGACGACGGCTGGTTCCGCACCGGTGACATCGGTGAGCTGGACGAGGACGGGTACCTGCGCATCACGGACCGGAAGAAGGACTTGATCAAGACGTCCGGCGGCAAGTACGTGGCGCCGCAGAAGATCGAGGTCATCTTCAAGGCGGTGTGCCCGTACGCCAGCCAGATCGTCGTGCACGGCGACAAGCGCAGCTACTGCACCGCGCTCATCACGCTCGACCCGGACGCCATGCAGACCTGGGCGGAGCACCACGGTCACGCCGGCGAGAGCTACGAGCAACTGGTCGCCCTGCCCGAGGTGCGCCAGATGGTCGAGCACTACGTGGACGAACTCAATGCGCGCCTCGAGCGGTGGGAGACGATCAAGAAGTTCGAGATCCTGCCGAAGGATCTCACCGTCGAGGATGGCGACCTCACGCCGAGCATGAAGGTCAAGCGGCGGACGGTCGAGGAGAAGTACCAAGACACCCTCGAACGCCTGTACAGCTAACGTTCGATCACGTTCGGCAGGCGGGCCCCTGCCGCACCACGTCCGCAGGCCTGACGGGGTGCGGCTAACCCTGGTGGGCGGCCCACGGCGGCGCCGCGAGCGCGCGGGGGGGACGCGCGGAAGAATGGACGGGTGCCCGCCCAGCTACCTGCCGGTGACCCCGCGCCGGTCGACGGTGCGCTTCCGCCCGAGGCGCTGGCCGCCGTGGGGGACCAGCCGTTCGGTGTGTACCTCCACGTGCCGTACTGCGCGTCCCGGTGCGGGTACTGCGACTTCAACACCTACACCGCTGACGAGCTGGGCACCGAACCGGGAGCTTCCCGGGCGACGTGGGCGGAGGCAGCGACCGCCGAGCTGCGGCTGGCGCGCCGGGTGCTCGGGGACGCGGACCTCCCGGTGTCGACGGTCTACGTGGGAGGGGGGACGCCGACGCTGCTCCCACCCGCCGACCTCGGCCGGGTCGTCGCCGCGATCGACGAGGAGTTCGGGCTCGTCCCGAATGCGGAGATCACTACCGAGGCGAACCCGGAGTCGGTCACTGCAGAATCGCTGTCACGGCTGCGCGCGGCCGGGTTCACCCGCATCTCGCTCGGCATGCAGAGCGTCCGGCCGCACGTCCTCGCCGTCCTGGACAGGACGCACCGGCCGGACCGGCCCGCCGAAGCTGTCGCCGAGGCACGCGAGGCGGGTTTCGAGCACATCAACCTGGACCTCATCTACGGGACACCCGGCGAGAGTCTGCAGGACTGGCGCGCCAGCGTGACCGCGGCGATCGATGCGCGCCCGGACCACGTCAGTGCTTATGCCCTGATCGTCGAGGACGGCACCCGGTTAGCGGCTCGCGTCCGAAGGGGAGACGTACCCCCGCCTGACGGCGACGACCAGGCCGACAAGTACGAGCTGGCCGACGAGCTGCTGGAGTCGGCCGGCTACTCGTGGTACGAGGTCTCGAACTGGGCGACCGGAGCAGCAGCCCGTTGCCGGCACAACGAGCTGTACTGGACCGGCGGTAACTGGTGGGGCGCGGGCCCCGGCGCCCACAGCCACGTCAACGGCACGCGGTGGTGGAACCTGCGGCACCCGGCGGCGTGGGCCGGACGGCTGGCGGCCGGTACGAGCCCCGCCATGGCCAGGGAGGTCCTCGACCGCGACGCGCGCAGGATGGAACGGATCATGCTCGAGTCGCGGCTCTCGGCCGGGCTCGACCTGGCGGTGCTGGATGACGCCGGCCAGACGGCCGCCGCCGAGTTGGTGGACGACGGGCTGGCCGCCGCAGTACCCCACGGCGCAGGGCGGATCGTGCTGACGCGGCGGGGCCGCCTGCTCGCCGATGCTGTGGCGCGCCGACTGACCGCCTAGCCGCCCCGCCCGCCACCCCAGCCCCCGTCCGAGCCGCTACCCGCCGTCTCGGAACGTCCCTGGCATCGGCTGCAACCCGGCCGGAGGGTCGTAGCCCGGCTCCCACGGAAAGCGTCCCCACCGGTCGTCCCACACGCACTGGATCGCCGGCACCGGCCGGGCCTGGTTGGCACCGTAGAACCGCTGCGCCGCAACGAGCACCGGGACGTCGCCGTCGTCAGAAACTCGAACAGATGCAACCGATGCGGCCAGCACTCGAAGGTCACCAGCTCCCCCGGCCGCAGCCGCTGGCCGTGGCGGACGCGTTCGCCCAGCTCGTTGAGCGTGCGATGGGCGGTGCCGATGGGGAGGCCGAAGACGAGCAGTTCGGGATGGCCGAAGCCGAACATGCCGACCGTGTAGGCAAACGGAGGTGAGTCGCCCTCGTCCGAGTGGCGACACCCGCAGGAACACTCCGAGGGTGCCCAGCGGCCAGTACCGAATACCGCCTGGATGGCCCAGCCATGGCTGCGCACGGTGTCGCGCATCCAGGCGTCCTCCTGGTCCAGCCACTGCTGAAGCATGATCTCGTTGCTACCGGAACCCGGCCGGTAGGGTGGGTGCACGTTACCTCCCGCGAACATACAATCGAAATATACGAGCACTCTAGGCATCGCTTCCGACAGGCTTGAGCACGACTGACTCGCCTGCTCGCAGCGGTGCTGCCGCCGCGACCGCGAATGGACGTACACTTGGCACTCGGAAAGGTGGAGTGCCAATAGGGAGGTGCCCCGCTCAAATGTCTCTCGACGACCGGAAACTCGACGTCCTGCGCGCCATCGTCGAGGACTACGTCGCGACGCACGAGCCTGTCGGCTCGAAGGCGCTTGCCGAGCGGCACCAGCTTGGAGTCTCTCCGGCGACCATCCGCAACGACATGGCGACGCTGGAGGACGAAGGCTACATCTCCCAGCCGCACACCAGCGCCGGCCGGGTTCCCACAGACAAGGGCTACCGGCTCTTCGTCGACAGGCTGTCGACGGTCAAGCCGCTTTCCGCCGCGGAGCGCAGGGCGATCCACACCTTCCTGGACGGCGTGGTCGATCTCGACGACGTCGTGACACGCACGGTGCGGTTGCTCGCACAGTTGACCCGTCAGGTCGCTGTCGTGCAGTACCCGTCCCTCACACGGTCTACGGTCCGGCACGTGGAACTGGTGCCGCTGTCGCCCGCACGCATCCTGCTGGTGCTGATCACCGACGCGGGCCGGGTCGAGCAGCGCGTAGTCGAACTGCCGACGGAGGCCGACGACCAGCTTGTCGGGGACCTCAGGGCACGGCTGGGCGGTGCGGTGCAAGGGCTCGAGTTCGGCGCCGTGACATCCGCGGTCGAAGGACTGCCCGCCTCCTTCGAGCCGGGCGACCGCCCGACGGTGAGTGCGATCATCGCGACCCTGCTCGACTCCCTGGTCGAGCGCCACGAGGAAAAGGTCGCCGTGGCCGGAACGGCCAACGTGGCCCGGTTCGGCGACGACTTCTCAGCTGCTGTCGGGCCGCTGCTCGAGGCGCTTGAGGAGCAGGTCGTGCTGTTGCGGCTGCTCGGCGAGGTCACGAGCCCGTCCAAGTTCATGGTCCGCATCGGGCGCGAGAACCCGTCAGGGCTGTCCGCGGCTTCTGTCGTCACGACAGGGTATGGTCCGGGGGAGCGTGTACTCGGGAGCATGGGGGTGGTTGGACCCACCCGTATGGACTACCCCGGAACAATCGCCTCGGTCGGTGCCGTTGCGCGATACGTCAGCAACATCCTTGCCGCGAACGACTAGGAAGCCACTACGTTGCCCATCGACTACTACGACGTGCTCGGCGTGAGCAGGGAAGCGTCAAACGACGAGATCAAGAAGGCATACCGCCGACTTGCCCGGCAATATCACCCCGACGTCAACCCTGATCCGGCAACGAAGGAGCGCTTCCAGCAGATCACAGAGGCCTACGAGGTACTGACCGACCCGAAGAAGCGCGAGATCTACGACCTCGGCGGCGACCCGATGGCGTCCGGCGGCGGTGTCGGCGGTGACTTTGGCGCCGGGTTCACGTTCACCGACATCATGGACGCGTTCTTTGGCGGCGCGTCGGCGCGTGGGCCGCGCAGTCGGGTTCGGCGGGGGCAGGACGCACTGGTTCGCCTCGAGATCGAGCTTTCCGAGGCGGTGTTCGGCGCGACCAAGGATTTGCAGGTCGACACCGCTGTGGTGTGCTCGGCCTGTAACGGCGATGGCACGGCGCCAGGGGCCGATCTCACCCAGTGCCCGACCTGCGGCGGTCAGGGCGAGGTGACGCAGGTCCAGCGTTCGTTCCTGGGCCAGGTGATGACCACGCGGCCGTGCCCGCAGTGCCGCGGTTTCGGGACGATAAACCCGCGGCCGTGCGGTGAGTGCTCAGGGGACGGCCGAGTGCGAACCCGCCGAACCCTCACTATCAAGATTCCCGCAGGGGTCGACTCCGGGACCCGCATCCAGCTGAGCGGTCAGGGCGAGGTTGGCCCAGGCGGCGGGCCGCCCGGCGACCTCTATGCGGAACTCGTGGTCACGCCGCATCCGGTGTTCACCCGCAGCGGGGACGACCTGCACTGCACCGTGGCGCTTCCGATGGCTGCTGCGGCGCTGGGGACGGTCATCAAGCTGGAGACGCTGGACGGTTCGGAGTCGATCGAGGTGCTGCCCGGCGCGCAGCCCGGTGACACCGTCAAGCTGCCGGCGCGCGGGGTGCCGCGCCTGCGCGGAACCGGGCGCGGGGATCTCATCGTGCACCTGGACGTACGGACGCCTACCAAGCTGGACGGACGCCAAGAGGAACTGCTGCGCGAGTTGGCGTCGCTGCGCGGCGAGGAGCGCCCCCTCGGTCCGGTGTCCACCAAGGACGGCAGCTTCTTCTCCCGCATCCGGGACGCGCTGAAGTGATGATCGCGCCGTGAGCGCTCCCGTGTTCCTCGTCGACAGCGCCCGGCTGCGCGGTGGGGGCACCGTGACGGTGGATGGCGCGGAGGGCCGGCATGCGGCGGTCGTGCGGCGCATCCGTCCCGGCGAGACGGTTGAGCTTACCGACGGGGAGGGCCGGTTGGCCCGCTGCGTCGTGGCCGAGTCGAGCCGGGACGGCCTGGTCTGTGAGGTGCGCTCGCGGCACGACGTGCCCCCGCCCTCGCCGCGGCTCACGGTCGTGCAGGCGCTGCCCAAGGGCGAGCGGGGAGAGCTCGCCGTGGAGTTGCTGACTGAGGTCGGCGTCGACGCGATCGTCCCATGGCCCGCCGCGCGGTGCGTGGCGCGCTGGGAAGGGGAGCGCGGTGCGAAGGCGCTGCGCCGGTGGCGTACGACCGCCCGCGAGGCCTGCAAGCAGGCTCGCCGGGCGCGGCTCCCGGAGGTCGCGGAGGCGGCACCGACGGCGGAGGTGGCGCGGTTGCTCGGCGCCGCGACGCTCGGCGTGGTGCTGCATGAGAAGGGCGATCGCGACATCGGCGCGGTTCAGCCCCCGGCTCAAGGCCAGATCGTGCTGGTCGTCGGGCCAGAGGGCGGCATCGACGACAACGAGCTCGCGGCATTCACGGCCGCAGGAGCGGTGGCCGTCCGGATGGGGCCGACAGTGCTGCGAACGTCCACAGCAGGTGCGGTGGCAGCCGGCGTGCTGCTGTCCGGGACCGAGCGCTGGTCGTCGGTCAGTCGATGACGGTGAACCGGCGCTCGTCGGTCATCGGCGCGAGACCCTCACCGCCCGACGCGTCCTCCTCACGGATGACGAGGGTGTACTCGCCCGGATCCAGCTCGACCTCGAAGCTGAACTCCGAGAGGATAAGGCCGTCGGCGGTCGGGGCGTTGCCCTCCGCGACGACCTCCCCATTCTGCTGGATCTCCCAGTGCACGTTGGCCTCGAACACCAGCGCCTCGCCGCGGACCTGGACCGGGCTGCTCACCTCGGCACCCTCGGACGGATCGTTGAGCTGCACCAGCTGGCGAACTTCGACGGCGGGAGCGCGGGTGAGCGCCTCGGATACGTCGACACCCAACAGCTGATCTACCCGGTCGCCGTCGACCCGGATCCGCACCGGCAGCGATCCCTCGTCCGGGCCTTCAGCGACGGAGGCGGCCGCCGTCACGGTGTAGACGAGCTGCTGGATCGCGAGCTCGGCCTCCTGTGGCTGGAGAGCCAGCGGCCGGTCGGGAAGCGACAGGTCCACGTCGATGGCATCGTCGCCGACCCGGACCGACCGCACGGTCGTCTCGGGGTCCCACGGCGTGCGGTAGTCGCGGACCTTGGGCTCACCGAGCATCAGCTCGACGGCGGTCGTCGGGGCATCGTGCACACCGCTGAGGTGCCGCCACTCGCGGACGAGCCGCGGCCCGGCCGATGTGTCGGTGAGGTAGTAGACCGCAACCGCTCCGCTGAACGTACCCGCGGACTCCCGCGAGGGTATCGGCGCCGAATGTGCTGCCGACGGCGCCGACGACTCACTTCCGGGGGCGGGCTCACGGGTCGGGTCGGCGGTGGCCGATGTAGTGGTCGGCGAGGGGGCTGGCGTCGTTGGGACGCTGGCCCTGCCCGCGTCCGCCGTCACGGCGCCTTCCGAGTCACCGAGCATCGCCAGGCCCCCGCCGATGACGGCAACCGCTGCCAGCAGTGCGCCAGCCACGCCAAGCACGGCAGGGCTGGGCAGCCACCACAGGCGGGGGCGCTCGCGCCGGGTGCGGGCCAGGATGCGCTCCAGGCCACCGGACGACGGCACCACCTGCGCTGCCTCGTCAAGTAAGGCCCGGCGTAGCCGGTCTTCGTCCTGGGGCGTCCAGTTCTCGCTCATGACCACGACTCCAGCCGGGCACGAAGGGTAGCCATGCCGCGCGAGGTGTGGCTCTTGACCGCGCCGCGGCTGACTCCCATGGCCGCGGCGATCTCCGCCTCGGGCAGGCCGGCGTAGTACCGCAGGACCAGTGCCTCCCGCTGCCGGATGGGCAGCGTACGAAGCGCCTCGACGACCGCCGTACTGGTCGCAGACCGCAGTGCGCTGCTCTCGGCGCTGGGCATGTCCAGCGGCCGGTCGTCTGGCCGTCTCGCCGCGACCGTCCAGCGGCGCTGGACCGACCGGACATTGTTGATCACGGATCTCCGCAAGTAGGGCACGGCCTCCCGGGGGCGACCGCGCTTTCGCCATCGGGCGTGGAGCGCGACGAACGCGTCCTGCACGGCTTCCTCGGCCATGGCGTGGTTGCGCAGCAGCAGCGTGGCGAGCCGGACGAGGCTCGTGTAGTGGGCGTGGTAGAGGTCGGCGACCAGCTGGTCGGCCTCCGACTCCTCGCGCTCCACCCGGACAACCTCCGATGTTCCTGCCGCGGTGGCGGAATATACCGGCCCCGGGCGGCTGAGGCTGACCGTGGCGTCCATATCCCGCAGACGCGCGACGGACCCCAGTGGTTGACGCGGCGGCTGCCGACCGGATTTACTCGGTCGACCTGTCGGCATGCGCCGGTAGCATTGAACTGTCCTACTGCCGAGACCGGAAGAAGGCGCGAGAAGGCCCATCCGGGCCGAGGGATGGTCGAAATACCAGCAACCACACAAGCCGACCGCCTGGCGAACGACGGCGTCGAGCACCGCATTGTTATCCCGTCAAGTGTGCCGATGGTGAGCCTGCTCGGGCCCGGCGACGAACTACTCCGTGTCATCGAGAAGGCGTTCCCGGACGTCGACATCTTCGTACGCGGCAACGAGATCACGCTGACCGGCACGCCCGGGTTCATCGCCGAGGCCGAACGGTTGATCGACGAGCTCGTGGCGGTCATCCGGACAGGTCACGGGCTCACGCCGGAGGCCGTGGAGCAGACGATCGGCATGTTGCGGGCACGCACGGCGGAGCGTCCCGCCGACGTGCTGACCACCAACATTCTGTCCAACCGCGGGCGCACGATCCGGGCCAAGTCGCTGAACCAGAAGCGGTACGTCGATGCGATCGACAAGCACACCATCGTGTTCGCGATCGGCCCCGCCGGCACCGGGAAGACCTACCTGGCGGTCGCCAAGGCGGTGCGCGCGCTGCAGGACAAGGAGGTCAATCGGATCATCCTGACCCGCCCGGCCATCGAGGCGGGCGAGCGGCTCGGCTTCTTGCCGGGCACGCTGTCGGAGAAGATCGATCCGTACCTCCGTCCGCTGTACGACGCGCTGCACGACATGATGGACCCGGCCACGATCCCGCGGCTGATGACCGAGGGGACGATCGAGGTCGCGCCGCTGTCGTACA
>CAZMXH010000103.1:0-9793 GCA_964570165.1 uncultured Actinomycetes bacterium | reverse complement strand
CGAATTCACCGCAGCCATCGACCCGTGCGGAATCGAGCAGCTCGTCGGGGACCGCGGCAATCACCTGACGCATCCAGAAGATCGCGAACGCGTCAACCGAACCCGGCAGGATCAGGGCCTGGTAGGTGTTCACCCAGCCCAACGTCTTCATCTCGAGCAGCAACGGAATGATCAGCACGATGGTCGGGAGCATCAACGTCAGCAGGACGAGAGCGAAGATCGCGTTCTTGCCGGGGAAGGCGTACTTCGCGAACGCGTAACCAGCCAGCGGGCAGAAGAACATCGTCATCGCGCCTTTGATCACGAGGACGATGAACGTGTTCTTGAACCCCGTGCCGATGGGGATATCCCGGAACATCGCGATGTAGTTGTCGAGGGCGAACTCGGCTGGGTTGAACGTGAGCGGGTGGGTAACGATCGATGCTGCGGGTTTGAACGCTGACAGCAGCGCCCAGACGACCGGCGCCAGCGAGACGGCCGCGACGACGAGCAGGAACGCGCGGGACCCCAGGTGCCTCGAGGTCCGCCGTGGACGCCGCCGCAGGACGCCGACCTGCCCGCTGGAAACATCGATGCTCATGTCAGTCCCTGGGCCGGAGCAGTCGGAGGAACAGCATCGACATCGCCATGACGATCACTACGAGGAGGAACGTACCGGCGGCCCCGGTGCCGAAGTCGGATACGCCGATGAAGTTGTAGAGGTAGAGACCCGCGGTCGTCGACGAGCCGTGCGGCCCGCCTCGGGTCATGACGAAGGGTTCGGCGAACATCTGGAAGACCGCGATCGTCTGCATCACCATCAAGAACACGACGGTACGGAGGATCAACGGCAGGGTGATGCTCCAGACGCGCCTCCGGGGCGTCGCCCCATCGAGCTCGGCTGCCTCGTACACCTCGCTCGGGATGGCCTGGAGACCGGACAGCAGGATGACGATCGCAAAACCCGTGGTCTTCCAGATGAACAGCAGCGCCAGCGTCGGCTTCGACCAGAACGTGGACGTCAGCCATGCGATGTCCGGCAGCCCGACCATGCCGAGTATGGCGTTGACCGCCCCGAAGTCCCGGTCGAACAGGATGATCCACACCTGCGCCATGGCGACCAACGGCGTCACGAACGGGACGACGTACACCGTCCGGTAGAACCCCCGCATCCGGATCACGGCGTTGTTCAAGCCGATCGCCGCGAACAGGGCGATCGCCAATTGTGCCGGGACAATCAGCAGCCACAGCACAGCCGAGTTGACAAGGGCGTTCCAGAAATCCGGGTTGGTCAGCAGGAAGGTGTAGTTCGACAGCCCCACCCACTCCGCGACTCCGGAGCCTCGCCAGTTCGTGAAGCTCAGCTGCAGGGCGAACAGCATCGGGTACGCGCCGAACGCGGCGAAGACGATAAGGAACGGCGCTACGAACAGGTAGGGCCAGAACCACCGCCGCGCGTTGCGCCGCCTCCGTCTTGGCGGCGTCCCGGGAGCACGGCCCCGTTCGGAGTCGCGAATGGGTGGGGCTGTCGTCGTCACTGTCGCTATTGCCGGTCGATGAGGTTGGTCTGGATCTGATTGGTCGACTCCTCGATGACCTCCTCAGGTGTGGCTTGACCCTCCAGGAGCAGCTGGAGGTTGTTGCCGAGGTAGTCGACAGCTTGCGGCCACCATGCCGGAGTGGGAACGGTGCCCGGTAGCTCGTCGGCTGCCTGCACCGCGACCTCGAACAGATCCTGGCCGCCAAGTGCTTCGATCGGTTCGAACAGCGGGTTCGCGGGGTCCAGAGCGGGGCGGTAGCTCGGGATCGACGTGTTCAGCCCTCCCGGATAGATGTCGTTCGGGCCGTACACCGTCTCGTAGCCGTCTGGGTCGAAGACCAGGAACTCGAAGAACAACCAGGCCAGCTCCGGGTTCTCTGCATCGCGCGGAATCGCGAAGCTGCTGCCGCCCATCGCGCCGCTACGAGCACCGCCCTCGGTCCAGGCCGGCAAGAGCATCGCACGCCACTGCCCCGTGGTCTCCTCGAGCAACAACTGCGGGATGAAGCTCGCCCAGATCGCCCACGGGTAGAAGACCTGGCTGCCCGACTCCATCGTGGCGAGATCGCCCGGCGAGACGTACTCGTTGTAGCTTCCGAGGCCCTCGTCGACAACGGTCTGCAACCAGGTCAGGATGCGCTCGTACTCCGGCGAGTCAAGCTGCAGGTTGCCGTCGGCATCGTTGAGGTTCGTGCCCTGCTGGTGGGCGAACATCTCCAACCACATCTGACCCAGAAACGGTTCTTGCTCCAGATGGATCGGCTGCGAGTCCGGCACGGCGGCCTTGTACTGCCGTGCCGCGTCCAGAAGATCGTCGTAGGTTTCGATGGCAGTGGCGTCGATACCGGCCTCGTCCAGTGCGTCGGCGTTGTAGTACAACAGGCCGGGGTTGAGGTCCCACGGAACCGCGTACGGATCGCCGTCAACGGTGTTGACGTCCCACTTCTGCTGAATGATGTCCTCGCGATACGGCTCCAGCACCTCCGAGAGGTTGTAGAAGTGCTGAGACAGGTTCGGCACCTGCTTGTCGTCGACGAACGTCCCATCTGGTACGTCCGACCCCGCGACCAGCGTGCTGGCCAACACGCCGTCGATGTCGACCGCCTCATGGTTGACGACGATGTCCGGGTACCGCTCATTGAACTTCTCGATCACCGTGTCGAAAACCTGGTACAGGTCCCCGGAACGGTTCCAGATCGTGATCTCACCCGACAGGTCACCATCGTCGGGCGCCGACAGCACAGCGTCATCGGCTTCCGCGCCGATGCTCGCACACCCGGCCACGACCATGCTGACTGTTGCGCAGGCAACAAGGACCGCACCTCGTGCGGGGCGGGGCGAACCCACGCCGCGCCGATTGTCACCGGTTGTCATTAGGAACCCCTCTGTGTGTGGGCACTGCGGCCGTAGAAGTATGGAACACCACGGATGGATGCAACGTTGCACCGTGCAACGTTGCATGTACGCTACATCCAAGCGATGCAACGTTGCAAGAGGTATGCTCAGCCTAATCTTGGAGGTGGGACAACGTGCGAGGCACGACCCTCAAGGACGTAGCCCAGATGGCGGGCGTGTCGATCCGCACCGTGTCGAACGTCGTCAACGGCAACCCGAGCGTCTCGCCAGAGCTACGTGAGAAGGTTCTTGTCGCGATCGACAAGCTGGACTACCGGCCGAACATCGTCGCCCGCAACCTCCGGACCGGCCGTACAGGGCTGATTGCGCTAGTGGTGCCAGAGATCGACGTGCCCTACTTCAGCGAGCTCGCCCGAGCGATCATCGACGAGGCTGAGAAGCTTCACTACCGCGTCATGATCGACCAAACCGACGGTGATCTGGCTCGCGAACGCGACCACATCCGCGGCGCGACACGGGCCCAGCTCTTTGACGGCGTCATCTTCAACCCGCTGGAGATGTCAGCCGACGAGCTCGCCGAGGTCGCCAGGCGTACCCCCCTGGTGGTACTCGGAGAGCACATCGCCGACGGCGCCGTCGATCATGTGGCGATCGACAACATCGCCGCCGCACGCGACGCGACCGAACACCTCATCGACCTGGGGCGACGCAAGATCGCCGCCATCGGGACCCACCCGGACGAACAACTCGGCACTGCCCAGCTGCGAACCCGCGGATACACCGAAGCACTCACCAAACATGGCCTGACAATCGACCCCGACCTGCTCAAACCAACCGACAAGTACCATCGCGACGCAGGCGCGCGGGCCATGCGATCGCTACTCACTGAATCGCCAGACGTCGACGCCGTCTTCTGCTTCAACGATCTACTCGCTAGCGGAGCGATCAAGGAAGCCCTCAGATCGGGTCGCCGGGTGCCGGACGACATCGCCGTGATCGGAATCGACGACATCGAGGACGGCCGCTACTCGACCCCGTCGCTCAGTACCATCTCTCCAGACAAGGCGACCATCGCCCGTGAGGCGGTCCACCGGTTGATCGCACGCATGCGCGAACCCGAGCGGGAAGTCAGCGAGTTCATCGCCGACTACACGCTCATCGCACGGCAGAGCACCACGGGGATCGAGGGTTGATCCGGCCCAGACGACGAGACGCGACCTGATTACCTCGGAACGCCCTGTCTCTCACGAACGCGCCTCCGACGCAACGGCACGCAACTCCTCGAACAGCAGCCGTGCAGTGTCTGCCCAGCTCGGAAACTCCGCTGCTCGTCGCCGCGCCGCTGCCCCTAGCCTCGAGCGCAGCGGTTCGTCCGTTGCCAGACCGGCCAGTGCCGCGGTCAGCGCTTCGCGGTCTCCGGTAGGGATGACCCGGCCCTCTATCCCGTCGCGGGCAAGGTACGGGAGGTTCCCGGTTGCCCAGCCAACAACGGGCAGTCCCGCCGCCATCGCCTCGCCGTAGACAGTGCCGTAGGGCTCCCGGACACTGGCCAACGCGAAAAGATCCGCCGCCTCATAGAACCCGGCCACCTGTTCTGGAGTGCATCTGCCGTGGACGACCACCCGATCCGCCAGGTCAGGAGCGGCGAGGCGGCTACGCACTCGCGCGGCGAAGCCGGGCTCGATCTCCGTCTCACCCACCAGATGCAGCGTCACACAATCCGCGGGCAACGCAGCGACCGCCTCGAGCAAGTCCAGCAGGCCCTTACGCGGGACCCAGTTACCCACGGAGAGCAACGCGGCCCTGCGTCCCGCCCTCAGATCCGTTGACGGCATCACTGCGTTGGTCGCCGCATCCCTGCCCGGCGGGACGACCCGGAGCCGGCCATCGGGCACACCCTGCGAGCGCAGTTGCTCGGCGAGCGCCTCGCTGGCAACCAACAGCCGTGTGGCATACCGGTAGGCGTGGCGGTCCAGCAGCGCCTGGACGTGCCTGCGCGCCGGGCCGTGGTCGATCCCGCCGGGCGGCTGATGCAGCATGCCGACGATCGGAACCGCGACCCAGCGCCACAGCCACGGGCCTAGGAACGCCGCGGCGATGCTGTCCAAGAGCAGCACGTCGGGTCGTCGCCGGGTCGCCGACCGCAGCACCACGGGGCCGGCGACGGCCGGGAGCGGAAACCGCCACGAAGGAAACGACGCGAACACCACCCGAGCATCGAAGGCCGGCGCCAGCGCGGCGATCCTCCAGTGATAGAGGTAGCCCCCCGTCATCGAGCGGGGATTGCCTAGCGTCACCAGGGAAACGGTGAACACATGCGGGTCGTCCATATAGTCCCCACGCCGTTCGGAGCCGACGGGATACTCGGCGGTGGGGAACGTTACCCGCTCGAGCTTGCTCGAGCCCTGGCCCGGCATACGGATTGCGTGCTGCTCACGTTCGGCCCTGCGGCACGGGCGTGGCGGGAGCCGGGCGGCATACGGATCCGCGTGCTGCGCCGGTTCGGCCTGCTCCGAGGCCATCCCGCGCAACCCATAGCCCCCCAACTGGCGTGGTCGCTTCGCGGCATGGACATCGTGCACTGCCACCAGCCGCGCAGTGTGCCGAGCCGGCTCGCCGTGCTGGCCGCGGCTATCGCGGGGCAGCATCGCGTCACTACCGATCACGGGCTTGGCGGCGGATGGGGCGTCGGCTGGTTCGAGCGGTACCTGACCGTGTCAAGGTTCTCCGCCAATGTGCTGAGGGTGCCGCCGGACCGTACCCACGTCCTGTACGGCGGCGCCGATCCCGCACGCTTCGCTCCGCAGCCCCGTGAGCGCCGCAGTGGTGTGCTGTTCGTCGGCCGGCTGACCCCGCACAAGGGGATAGACCGCCTGCTTCGGGCGCTCCCTCAGGGAGCGCCGCTGACGGTCGCCGGCTCCACGGGGCACGATCCGCGGCCGCCGGCGCGGGACTATCCGACCCTGCTGCGGCGGCTGGCGGCCGGTCGGGACGTACGGTTCGTGGGTCCGGTTCCGGATCGCGAGCTGCCCGCGCTCTACCGCCGAGCGGCGGTCTATGTGCTTCCGTCGGTCGAAAGAACCTGCTACGGCCGACGCGTCCCGATCACCGAGCTCTTGGGGCTCTCCGCCCTAGAGGCTATGGCCAGCGGCACACCCGTGATCGCAAGCCGAACCGGTGGCCTCCCAGAGATCATTCGCGACGGCGAGACGGGCTTCCTCGTCACGCCAGGGGAGGAAGAGGAGCTGCGGGATCGCCTTGAGCTGTTGCTACGTGATCGGCGACTGGCCCGCCGGATCGGGACCGCGGCCAGGGACGCGGTACTCGAGCAGTTCACGTGGGAGAAGACGGCCGACCGCTGCCTCAGCGCCTACGCCGGCCTGGCCTCAGCCGGCAGCCGGGCTGCGTAGCCGCCGAACGCGACGGGCGTCTCCCAGACACGCACCGACAGCGTGGCGTCTCGCAGCTGAACGAGCGTCGCAGCCAGGCGATCGTGTATCCACCGGGCGAAAACCTCGACCGTCACCGCGTCCGCGCCGGCGTCCGCTCCGACAACCTCGTCAAGGTTGGCGCCGTCCACGGCATCCTTTGTCTCACGCAACGCGTCCATCAGCCCGTCGAGGTCGACGACCATGCCTCGGTCGTCGAGGACCTGCCGCGAGACCACGACGTCGATGCGGTACGTGTGTGAATGCAGTTCGCCCTCGGGTGGAGGCATCCCCGGCATGACATGGAACGCCCGGACCTCGACGCTGGCGCCGGTCTCGTACATGGGTCATTCATAGCGCAACGCAGCGTGGAGCAGCCCGGCCTCGGCCCGGTCGATGGCTTCATAGGCCGACGCGGCCTCCTCGACTGCGAACACCCTCGTCGCCAGGGCGTTCAGCGGAAGCTGGGCGAGCAGTTCTCGTGCTGCGCTGCGGCGGCGCCGTACGTCCCAACGCCCGCGCAGCACTGCGGGGATGGTCGATACCTGGCTGCTACGGATGGTCAGACGCCGCCGGTGGAACTCCGCACCCAGCGGCAGGTCGACGCGCTTGGTGCCGTACCAGGAGCCAACCAGCGCCGTGCCCTCGTGAGCGAGCAGTGCAAGCCCTGCCTCCAGCGCGGCGGGCGCACCCGACAACTCCACCAACAACGGGGTCCCGCGCCCGCCAGTTTCGTCCGCTACGCGCTCTTGCAGGCGCTCAGGCGGGACAGCGGTGAGTCCCAAGGCTTCAGCCAGCTCACGGCGCCACTCCACCGGCTCGCTCGCCAGCACCTCTCCGCCGGCGCGCCGCAGCAGCAGCGCGGTCAACAGGCCGACCGCTCCCAGGCCGGTCAGTACGACGGTCTCGCCGTAGACGGGCCCCGCGTCCAAGGTCAACTGAAGCGCCGTCTCAACCTGCGGGAAGAGCGTCGCCAGCAGCGGATCCGACTCCGGTTCGAGGAGGACGACATCAGCCTCGGCAACCGCGAACCGGTCCTGGTGCGGATGGAACGCGAACACGAGTGATCCAGTGGGGACGGAGGACGTTCCGTGCTCCACCCAGCCCACACAGCTGTATCCATAGGTGAAGGGATACGAGAACGTCTCAGACAGCCCGCCGATGGTCTCGTCGAGCCGTGTACTCGGGTCGAGCTCCCCGCGGTAGGCGAGCATCTCCGTGCCCCCGCTGATACCGGAGAACACGGTGCGGACCACCACCTCCGCGGCTGATGCGGGCTCGGGGACGTCGACCCACACCACCTCGACCCGGCGTGGAGCAGCGAATCGCACAGCACGGGCCAACATCTCACTCCCTGTTCAGGCTGGTTCCCGGCGGCGGAACGGGGGTAGCCAATGACCATGGTGCTTCCTTTCGGCAGCGACGGCGAGCGCAAGCTCGCACCAACCGAGATCGCCGACGTCGTGATCCCTACGCCTTATGGCGAGTTCCGCACCCGCGTGTTCCAGACCTCCGCCGGCCACGTCTATCTCGCCCTGGTCAAGGGTGGCGTGGCGGGCGCCGAGTCCGTCCTTACCCGGCTGCACTCCGAGTGCCTCACCGGCGACGCCCTCGGCTCCCTGCGGTGTGACTGCGGCGTCCAGCTGAGGACGGCGATGCGAGCCGTCGCTGCCGAGGACCGCGGTGTGGTGCTGTACATGACCGGCCAGGAGGGACGTGGCATAGGGCTGGTCAACAAGTTCCGCGCCTACATAGAGCAAGATCGTGGCGCCGACACGCTGGATGCGAACCTGCGGCTCGGATTCCCGGCGGACGCGAGGAACTATGTCGAGGCCGGCGCGGTGTTGCAGGCGCTCGGGATACAGTCCGTGCGGCTGCTGTCCAACAATCCAGCCAAGGCCGCCGCGCTGCACGACATCGGCATCACGATCACGGGGATCGAGCCGCTGGCCACCGCGTCGCACGGTCGCAACCGGCGATATCTGATGACCAAGGCGAACCGGTTGGGCCACATTCGACCGACCGGCGTCGGGCTCACGGCCATCCCGGTTGCCCCGCTGGACGTGAACGTGCTGGTCGGCGAGATCCGGCCTCGCCCGGAGCGGCCCTACGTGCTTGTGAAGTACGCGCAGACGCTCGACGGGCGGATCGCCACTGTCACCGGCGACTCCAAGTGGATCAGCGGAGATGCCGAACGCCGGATCTCACACGCCCTACGGGCCGCGTGCGACGCCGTGATGGTCGGCTCGGGCACCGTGCAACAGGACAACCCCCAGCTGACCGTGCGAATGGTGCCGGGCGCCAACCCGATCCGAGTCGTGCTCGACTCGTCGCTGCGGACGTCCCCCGAAGCCAATGTGGCCGACGACTCCGCGAGCACGATCGTGTTCGCGACACGGGACGCCGACCCGTCCCGCCTTGCCCGGCTCCGCGCGGCGAGGGTGGCAGTACGCGAAGTGATGGCGACGGACAACGGGGTCGACCTGACAGCAGTCCTCGCGCAGCTCCGCGCGGCGGGCGTTGAGTCGCTGCTGGTCGAGGGAGGCGGCCGTGTCATCACGTCGCTGTTCGCTGCTCACCATGTGGACCGCCTCGTCGTCTCCATATCGCCGACAGTCATCGGCGCAGGCGTGGCGGCGATCGGCGACCTGGGCATCCACCGAGTGGCCGACGGCGTTCGCCTGCGCAACCGGGCCGTGTACCTGGCGGAGGACGATGTGGTGCTGAGCTGGGACGTCGAGCCTCGAAGAACCTGACGCTTGACCGGCCAATCCCGCCCGTATTCTGCCGCCCTCCGAACCGCCAGAGCAGGTACATGTCCAGCGATGAACCGGTATGGCAGTGTCGGGGCCATGACGACCTCGGCCCAGCTTCGCAAGACTGCGCTGTCTCTTCCGGAGACCGCCGAGCACGAGACGCGCCCCGGCATGGTCGCCTTTACCGTACGCGACAAGCAGTTCGCCGCAGCGAGCAAGGACAACCACGTGGAGCTCCGTCTGCCGGCGGGCGACGTGGCAAGGGTCCTTGCCGAGCACCCGACTGCCCGGCGGCTGACCCGCGGCACTTCTCAGATCGGCGTCCGCATCCCGCTAGGGGACATCAACGGCCAGCAGCTCAACCACTGGGTACGCCGCGCATGGCTGTCGCGCGCGCCGAAGCAGCTCGCCGCACAGGCGACGGCCGGTGAGACCGCAACTGCCGGTGACGTCGGAGACCTGCCAAAGGCGATAGGAGGACCCGCCACGCGGGCGCTCGTCAGGGTCGGCATCACCACTCTGGAGCAGGTCGCCGAGCTGACCGAGGCCGAGCTGAAGAAGATGCATGGCGTTGGTCCGAAGGCCATTCGCATCTTGGCCGACGCGCTTCACGAAAGCGGCCGTGTGTTCAAGAGCTGATGTGCCCGCCCGGCGTCCGCCAGGCACATCAGCGACGCTCTGTGGCCTAGGCGGCACCGCAGTTGACGAGGTGGTCTGACCGTTGACCCAGCGGG
>CAZMXH010000102.1:0-9808 GCA_964570165.1 uncultured Actinomycetes bacterium | reverse complement strand
CGGAGGTGGTGATGATCCGCCGGCTTCGCACGGGGGATGGCGTTCCTATCGGTGTGCAGACCGCGTACCTACCGGCAGCTAGGTTTCCCGGCCTGGAGGAACAGCGACTGGACGATCAGTCGCTGTACGCGGTGCTGCGGGACCGCTACGGTGTCACGCCGAGCGAGGCGATCGAGACCTTCCGGATCACGCACGTTGAGGAGGCCGACGCGGCCCTGCTCGAAGTCCCGGCGGGGGCCTGCGCGTTCACCGTGGAACGCCTGACGTCCGATGTGCACCAGCCGTTCGAGCTGGTCCGGTCGCTGATGCGCGGCGACCGGTACCGGGTGCGGCTGGTACTCCGCAATCCCTGACCCGTACGGATAGGAGACTCTGGATGACCACCTACCTCAGCCGCCTCGCGAGCCTGCTGGAGCACGCCGCCGATTCGCAGGACCAGGTCCTTCGCTCGGTGGCCGGGCGGATGGCGGACACGCTGGCCGGTGGCGGGTTGGTGCACCTGTTCGGCAGTGGGCACTCGGTGATTCCCTGCCTGGATGCGTTTCCGCGCTACGGGAGCTTTGCGGGCCTCAACCCGCTCACCGACCCTCGGCTGATGTGGCACAACGTGCTCGGTCCTGGTGGAGTACGCGAGCTGCTCTGGCTCGAGCGCACCGAGGGGTACGTGGAGCAGTTCCTCTCCCACGAGCCGCTGCAGGACGGTGACGGGCTGCTGGTGTTCAGCCACGGCGGCCGCAATGCGGCCCCTGTCGAGGCCGCGGTGTACGCCCGGCGGGCAGGGCTTTGGGTCGCTGGCGTCACCGCGCGAGCCAACATGTCGCGGCCTGCGTCACATTCGTCGGGCCGTCGGCTGACGGACGTGTGCGACTACGTGATCGATACCGGCGTGCCGGTCGAAGACGCGCTTATCTCGATTAATGGCGCGGATCGGCCTGTGGGTGGCGCGTCCACCCTGGTGGCCGCTGCGCTCACGCACGAATTGCTGGTGCGGACAGCGGTCGAACTCGCCGAGAGCGGAGTCCATCTGCCTACATTCGTCTCGCCGACCGTCCCCGGCGCGTCGCTGGCTTCGAACGACGAGGTCTTCGCGTACCACGCAGGTCTGCTCAGCGCCCGGGGTCGGCGCGTTTAGCGGCTCGCACAGCGGTGCAACGAACTGCACGGTTCCACCCGAGTGATTCAGCGGCCCTCCACAGGGTAAGGAGCCAACACCGCGGTCGCGGAGGTGTGCGGGAGGGAATCGTGACCAACCAGGTGCTCGACCGGAAGATCAAGAACATCGACACGGCGCTCCAGATACTGCGGGAGGAGCGGCGCCGGTGTACCGACCCGGTGGACATCCTGCACGTGAGCCTGTCGATCGATGAGCGGCTCGACGAGCGGCTCCGGCTCATGCGAGCCCGTTCGTCCCTGGCTGCAGGGAGGTGAGATGCGCCGCGGCGAGTCTCCTGTAGAGCCGTGGACAGCCTTCCCAGCGATGGAACCGGGGTAGGCAAGCCGGCTACGGCGGCGTGAGCCGGAACGGCAGCGCGTTCAGGCAACGGCGGTACTTGTCGATCAGTTCCTGCTCGTCGTCGGCGCCGATGTGGATGTTCGCGAGACCGTAGCTGTAGCTGTCCTGGTCGTGCAGGTCCGACAGGCGGTCGCCGTTCTCGACGATCACCTCGATCGTGGTGCCGGGGATGCTCTTCTCGATCGCCTCGATCTCGCGCTGAGTCGGGCAGCGCCGTACCACGCCGTCGGTGAACAGCCGCGGGAACCATTTGGCGGCGACGGCGTACGGCCCCTTGCCGCGCCGCTTCACGGGCTCCCGCTCCAGCGCGACGTCGATCACGCATCGGTGGTTCGAAACACCGTCCACGAGCCGGAACAGCTCAGCGTGCGACTGTGAATGCCGCGGGTTGATCTCGAGTAGCTTCAGGTCCTGCCCGGCGGAATCCCAGAAGTACTCGATATTGAACGTGGAGTCCTGAAGCCCGATGTGCTTGATCACCCGCTCGGTGACGTTCGTCATCCACTCGATGGCATCGTCTGGCAACCGGGACGGGTACTGATAGCGCAGGAAGCTCGCCGAGCCCGGGTAGGTGACCGAGTCGACCACGCCGCAGATCTCGACGCGGCCCTCGCGGGCGTACCCCTCGACCGTGACCTGGTCGCCGACCGCCTTCTCCTCCACCAGGCACACCTGGCCGCCGGCCTCGGTTATGTGCGCCGGCACGTCGGCAAGCGACAGGATGTAGTCCAACGGCTCACCCATCCTGCCCACCTGGTCACGCTCGGCGCTGAGCGCCCAGCGCAACTCCTCGTCATCGGTCACGAGGTACGCGGACGCCGACGACGCGGATTTCACCGGTTTGAGCCACACCGGGTAGCTGAGTCCCGGGGGGACAGCGGCGTTCTCGTCAGCAGGATCGACGAGCGCGAACCGGGGGTACTCGTCGATCACCTTGCGCTGCTCGAGTCGGCTCCAGTACTTGTGCTCACATCTCAGCACGGACTCCAGCGAGGGTGAGCGCAGCCCGAAGCGGCTGCACAAGATCGGCAGCATCAGCGTGACCGGAAAGTCCCAGTACCCGATGATGGCGTCGATGCTGCCGCCGAACGTCTCGAGCTGCGCCTGCGCCTTGTCGAGCAGCTCTCGCACCGGGATGTTCTCCCCATGGCGAAGCTCGTCCACCGTCAGCAACTGGTGAAACCGGTAGTCCGAGGCCTCAGGCAGCGACTGCAGCCTAGCGCCGTTGGGCTCGTCGAGCCCAAGTACGAAGATGTTCAGCATCGCGGCGATCGTCCTCGGTCCCTGGGGGTAATGAGACCGCTACCCGCAGCGGGGGCCGCTACACCCGTCAACGATCCCGGCGAGAGGTTTCAGACGACGGTCCGGGGCTATAGCCGTCGCCGAACCATCGACTTCCGAGGAGGCGGCCATGGCCACGAGCGAGACCCGCACCACGACGGACCACGACGAGATCCGTCGCTGGGTCGAGAGACGCGACGGCGTCCCGGCGAGTGTTCGCGGCACCGAGACCGGGCAGGCGGCGGGCGTCCTGCGGATTGACTTCCCCGGCGGCGCGGGCGAGGACGAACTCGAGCACATCCCCTGGGACGACTGGTTCGCGAAGTTCGACGACAACGAGCTCGCCTTCGTCTACCAGGAGCACAAAGCCTCCGGCGAGGACAGCACCTTCTTCCGGCTGGTAAGCCGCTGACCAGAAGCTCGTCAGACCGACCAGTAGGGGAAGTCCTGCCCGGTAAGCTCGCGCAGCCGCTCGGCGTCATCCCGGAACAGGACCCGCAAGTCGGATCGAACGGCGGCGGTCTCGGCCGACGCGGGCAGGCGAGGCGGGGGAGCGTTGGCTCGCGGCCCGACGATCTCGGAGGTGGGGCCATCGTCGACGCCGACGAGCCGGAACAGCCTTCCCAGCGCGCCGTACGGGTTAGCAACCAGCTCCTCGCTGCTGACGACCGCAAGCTGCCGCGCAGCGAAGTGCTGGAGAAACGGCCCGAGCCGCTCGTAGTACCGCCCACGGGTCACATACTGGCTGTCGTGATCGAACACTGCCTCGCGCAGCGGTCGGGTCTCGTCGCCGTCCGCCCAGTGGTGCCGGTACTGGGACACCGCGCGCTCGACCGGGTCGCGCACCAGTAATATGATCTTGGCGTCGGGAATCACCGCAGCCATCCGCTCGGCAGTCTCGGGATGATCGGGCGAGGTGTAGCCCGGCGACGACTCGCCGCACACAAGGGCGTCCGGGAAGTTGCCGGCGTACCACCCCACCCCGCGATGCCAGTTCGATCCGAAGAAGAAGTTGAGCTCCTTGGGATTCGACATCGCAATATCCGGGTGCGCGCCGAGATACCGATGCAGCGCCGTCGTCCCGCACTTCATTGCGCCGATGACCACGAGATTCGGAAGCACGCGGCCGCGGTACCCGCAACGGGACCGGCCAATCGGCAGCGTTTAGCGACCGCCGGTGCGGGCATCCGCGTGCAATGTCGGAGCCTCAGCCACCGGGCGGAGCCACCGCGGCGTCGAAGGCCATCACCGGACCAGGCCAGCATGAGGACTTCCCGGGCCAGCTGCTGGTCACCCGGCATCACGGAGCCATCCGCGAATGGGCGAGGGCGCGGCGTGCCAGGCCCGTCATCCACGAGCACTCCGAGGGCAGCGACCGGGTTCCTGACGTGTCGCTGGCGCTTCCCGGCGATCCTCGCGACGACACTGCGGCCCCGGTGTCGTGGGAGCGCTGGCTCGATACCTTCACAGTCGCAGACCTGCGCTTCATCTACCGCGAGCACACCTCTGACGGAGAGTTGAGCACGTTCTTCCGGTTCGACACGTCCAGCCGCGAGGAGTAGACGAGCGCGATGGCGCGAACGAAGGCCCCCGGCGCGGCGGCGTACGTCCCCCCGGGTGCGGACCTTGGCCACCTCAGGGAAGCCGCCAATCGCTGCCGTGGCTGCGGGCTGTACAAGGACGCAACCCAGGCCGTGTTCGGCGAGGGTGATCCCGGCGCGCGGACGATGCTGCTGGGCGAGATGCCCGGCGACCGGGAGGACCGGGAGGGCGAGCCGTTCGTCGGGCCCGCGGGACGGGTGCTGGCGGAGGCGATGGACGAGGCCGGCATCGACCGGGCCCGGTCGTACGTCACCAACGTCGTGAAGCACTTCAAGTTCACCCGGGCCGAAGGAGGCAAGCGCCGGATCCATCAGACGCCCAACCAGACCGAGATCCTCGCATGCCGGCCGTGGCTTCTCGCGGAACTGGAGTTGCTGCAGCCGCAGATCGTGATCTGTCTGGGTGCGACGGCCGCGAAGGCCGTGTTCGGCCAGTCGTTCCGCATCACGCGCCAGCGGGGAAAGCTGCTGCGGGCGCCCGACCTTGAGGGCGTGCCATGGCGCGCGGGCGAGGGACCGTGGGCGGTCGCGACCGTTCACCCGTCGGCGGTGTTGCGCTCCGACGATCGCGCCGAGATGTACGACGGCCTGGTAGCTGATATGCGAGTCGCGGCGGATGCCGGGGCATAGGGGCCACCGGAAACGATCAGGTCACCAAAACGCAGGGTAAGGCGGCTGTTGTCCACCTGATCGTTCTGTGTCCACATGCTGGGACGCGATCAGGTGAGCAACCCTGTTTCGACGGCCCGAGTGAGTCACCTGATCGTCCACGGCGGATGATCGACGGGCGCACCCTACGCGCCCGGCATCGTCTCGCCGCCCACGGGCGCGAGGACCTCGCCGGAGTAGTACCCGGACATCCGCTCGGAGGCGAAGAACACGTAGGACGGCGCGATGTCATCGGGATGCGCGGCCTGCTTCATTGGCGCCTGCTGGCCGAACTCGGCGGTGCGCTCTCCCTCCATGGTCGCCGGGATCAGCGGCGTCCATACCGGCCCGGGCGCGACGCAGTTGACCCGGATGCCCCGGTCGAGCAGGTTCTGCGCCAGCGAATAGGTGAAGGCCAGGATCGCCCCCTTGGTCGCCGCGTAATCGATCTGCGACTTGTTGCCCCGCAGTCCCTGGACCGACGAACTGTTGATGATGGCGCCGCCGTTGGGCAGGTGCCGCAGCGCGGCCTTGGTGACCCAGAAGTAGGAGTAGATGTTGGTGCGGAACGTGCGGTCCCACTGCTCGTCGCTGATGTCTTCCAGGCTCGGCTGCCGCTTCTGGTAGGCGAGGTTGTTGACGAGGATGTCCAGGCCGCCGATCTCGGCGGCGGTCCGGTGGACCGTCTCGCGCGCGTGCTCCGCGTCGGCCAGATCGCCGGGGAAGAGCACCACGTTCCGGCCGGTGGCCTCGATCACGTCTGCGGTGTGCCGGGCGTCGTCGTGTTCCTCGAGATAGGCGATCGCGACATCCGCGCCCTCCTTCGCGAACGCGATGGCGACCGCTCGCCCGATGCCGGAGTCGCCCCCTGTGACGAGCGCCCGGCGACCGTCGAGCAGCCCGCGCCCCACATAGTCGGCCATCTCGTCGCGCGGCTGGGGCTCCATCTGCGCGGTGTAGCCCGGTCGTTGCTGTTCCTGGGGCGGGCGGCGCCCCGGGTCCTCGACCATGGCGGTAGCCGTACCCCGGAACCGTCCGCCGAATCTCGACGGACGGCTCTGCGCCTTTTACCGGAACTGGGTGATCTTCGCGCGCAGGCTGGCAGGGTCCAGCCCGTAGGCCACGTCGTGGTCGATGGGGGAGCCGTAGATCCGGGCCGTGTGCTGAGGGACCCCCAGCGCGAGCAGCCGGTGCGGCACGTCGACGAGGGCGTCGGCGACGAAACGTGCCGAGGTGCCCCGCAGGTACGGTTCCACGAGTACGACGGAAGGCTCGGCGAGCACTGCACGCAGGGTCTCGCCGTCGAATGGACGTACCGTTCCGGCGTAGAGCACGGTGACGTCGAGGCCGTCCGTCGCTGCGAGCACCGGATCGAGCAGCGGCCCGACGGCAACCACCGTGAGAGCCGAGCCACGGCGCAGGACCTGGAGGCCGGCGCCGGTGTACGGCTGGGCGTTGGTTCGCTGTGACAGACGGACGTACACCCGGTCGTCGCCGGACGCCGCGGCGCGGAGCACCTTGTCGACCTCGTCGGGGTGGCCCGGGACGTGGACCGTCCACCCGTCGAGGGTGTCAAGCAGCGCCACGTCGCCGGGCGAGTGGTGGGTGTACCCGCCGCCCGTCCAGTCGTACGAGGCACCGATGCTGACGAGGACCGCACCCAGGTCCTGATGGCTGAGATCGAGCTTGACCTGCTCGAACGGGCGCTCGACGAGGAACGACCCGTACGAGTGCACGAACGGGCGCAACCCGGCCAGCGCCATGCCGGCGGCGGTGCCGATCATGGCCTGCTCGCGGATGCCCACGTTGACGACCCGGTCCGGATGCCTGCGAGCGAGGCCGGCGAACCGGTCCACGGAGATGTCGGCAAGCACAACCGCCGTGCGTGGCTCGAGGTCCACGAGTTGGGAGACGGTCTGTACGAACTGCTCGCGCATCCTTACTCCTTGGGTTCAACGGTGGCCACTACCGCCGTCGGCCGCCCCGGATGGTGGGCGCTGAGGGCGCGGGTGAGCTTGTCGTGGTCGCGCCCGTCGACGGTCGTGACCGCCCAGCCTTCGGCCGAGAACCGCTGCGCGAGGCCGCCCGGCCAGCCGAGCGACGACGAGGAGTTGTCGACCACGACCACCGTGAGCCGGTCGAGCTTCGCTGCCGGTGCGACGACGATGGCCTCGTGATTGCTGCCCTCGTCGAGTTCCGCGTCGCCGACGAGCACCACCGTCCTGGACGTGCGGCCCTGTGCGCGCAGGCCGCGCGCGAGACCGACGGCGATCGGCAGCCCATGGCCGAGCGAGCCGCTGGAGATCTCGACCCCTGGTATGAGGAGCCGGTCCGGATGATGCCCGAGCGGCGAACCGGCTCGGCCGAACGTGTCGAGCCACTCGACGGGAAAGAAGCCACGGGCCGCTAGCACCGCGTAGTAGCTCATCGGGCCGTGCCCCTTCGACATCAGGAAGCGATCCCGGTCGGGGTCGTCCGGGCGCCGTGGGTCTATCCGCAGCACGCGGTCGTAGAGGACCCAGAGCACGTCCAGCGTCGACGTGGCGCTCGGGCTGTGCTTCTCGTCGCCGGTCATCCGGGAGAGCAGCGCCGGCAGGTCGTCGTAGGCCAGGCGCTGCGAGGTCGCGGTGGACATGCTCGACAGCATGCAACTTCAAGTCAAGTTGAGGTCAAGCCGTGTGAAAGTGGGTGACGCACTGCCATAGTGACGGCAACGCTGCAGCCCCTGCGCAGAGGAGGTGCCCATGACCGGCGTAGAGCCGTACTACCGGGACGATCTCGCCCTTGTCCACGACCGTGGCTTCGGCTTCCATGCCGACAACTGCGCTCCCGGGATACTCGCGCTGCTCGAGCCGCTGCGCCGCCGCGACGGGCTGGTACTGGAGTTGGGCTGCGGGTCCGGGCGGCTCACCCGGCACTTGGTCGACGCCGGCCACCGTGTGCTCGCCACCGATGCGTCACCGGCGATGCTTGATCTGGCCCGGCGCTCGGTGCCGGAAGCGGACGTCCGCCGCATCACCCTCCCCGATGACCCGCTGCCGCCGGCAGACGCCGTTGTCTCGACCGGTCACGCGCTCAACTACCTCAGCGATGCGGCGGCTGTGGAGCGGGCACTTGTCGCGATCGCCAGGGCGCTACGACCCGGCGGCGTGCTCGCCATTGATCTGTGCGACCTGAGCTGGGGCGAACAGCGTCGTGACCAGCCGGATCTGGTGCGCGTCGAAAGTGACTGGGTTCTGACTACCCGATTCTCCTTGCCGGAGCCCGACCGGTATGTGCGGGAGATGACCATCTTCGTCCGCAACGAGGACGGCACCTGGCGCCGCGACGACGAGCGGCACGACAACGTGCTGGTGGACACCTCGCGGATCCCGGCGCTCCTCCGCGACCACGGCCTCGAGGTAACCATCGGGACGGCGTTCGGCCGTGAAGAGTTGCCGGTCGGGCTCGTCACGGTCGTCGGAACGCGAAAGTGAAACGCGCGTACCGCCGCTAGGGTGCGTCCATGGCGGAGATTGTGTTGCGAGTCCGGTTTATCGGCGGTGCTCACATAGACGTGTCCTACAACGATCCCGACGCCACCGAGGAAGAGATCGTGGAACGCGTGATCTCGACGCTTGCGGAAGACACCGGGGTGCTGCCCACGCGGCACGGCGACCGGCTCGTTGCCGTCTACGGTCGGGGCGTCGCGTCCGTGGAGGTGCGGCCGCGCGGTGCCGTGCTCTGAGCGCGTCCGTACTCGCTGGTGGTTTAGTGACCGCTGCTGAGGCAAGGAGATCCCTGAGGGCACCTAACGAGGACCATCGAGGAAGGGAGCCGGGATGCCTCGCTGTGAGGTCTGCGGGAACGATTACGACAAGACGTTCGAGATCCACGCCGCCGGCGACGTCCATGTCTTCGACAGCTTCGAGTGCGCCATCCATCGGATGGCCCCCGTGTGCGAGCACTGTGGGTGCAAGATCATCGGGCACGGAGTTGAAGTAAACGGACGCTTCTACTGCTGCGCCCATTGCGCCCGCGAGTCGGAGAAGACAGCGGCGCCCGTCGATCGAGTGGAGTCCGGGGTCTGATGCGGCTGGCCAGTCGCTGCTTTGGCCGCCATCCCTCGTCATCGCCGCCGGGTCGGTGAGCTGCAGGGGTATGCGGCTCCGTCCGGCGCGGTATAGGGTCGGTGACGGCGGATCCGGGTAGTGACTTATCCGAAGAGCCGGCGTCTGGGGTTTGGCCGGCCACGCTGGACAGTTGAGAGTCGTCCCCGAGTGTCCACTCGGATCCGCCGCCACCACTCGCCGCGGATCAATCCAAGGCCTGGAACGCCTCGTAGACCAGCAGCGCTGGCCACACGATCGCTTTGAGCACGGCGAGCACGTACTCCCAGAACGAGTCCGCCTGCTGCCAGAAGAACACGACCGCCCCAATGAAGCCCAGAAAGTGGACCGCGCCGCCGGCGGCTCCTGCGCCTGCTCTGTTCGCCATGGGCAACCTCCCTCACGGTCCATGATTGACCATCCGAGCGAGGCGTGGTTGCACATTGAAACATCAGGAGCCGAAACCCGCCGCCGATGCATGCCCGTGGAGCGCGGGTCAGACCATCCGGCAGCCATGGGTCGCCTCCTCGATACCGGTTCCGCATCTTGATACCCGGATCGCCGCTACTGGCGGGTAGGACAGGTCATGGCGGCGCTTTGAGTCTCAGGATGCGGACCCGGTCTCGAGGACACCACCACCGGTCTGCCAGAGATCCGGCCGATCGGCATGGTCAGTC
>CAZMXH010000101.1:0-9813 GCA_964570165.1 uncultured Actinomycetes bacterium | reverse complement strand
GTCAGTCGGCGGCGCCCGTTTCGCAGCCTCGCTGATCGCGCGGGACCTCATCGACGAGTACAGGTTGTTCGTCGACCCGATCGCGCTCGGCGGCGGCACGTCCTACTTCCCGCCGCTCGACAAGACAATGGACCTCGACCTGCTCGAAACGCGGACGTTCGACTCACGCGTCGTCTACCTGCGCTATCTGCGCCGGTGAGCGCGGCCATGGTGTCCATACGCCGTGGCATTAGTGGTGGGATGGCACCGACGCTGATCAGCTGCTCCCAAGGCGTACTGTCCTGAGAGGGCGGTTCCTGGATTGCCGCCCCAAGCTCGCTGCGGTCCGACGAGCCGAGGCGGCGGCCACGCCGAACTGAGCACTCAGGTAGCGGACGGCGGCCGCGCGGGAATGCCTAGAGTATCTAGCCGAAGGAGTTAGGTTGACCCAATGGCATCGGACTCCGCCTGGCCGGAACTGCCGGTACGCGACTGGCAGCCAACGCGAGACACTCTCATCCTCTGGCTGCAAGTTATCGGGAAGATCCGCATAGCTCGCGCTCCCCTGCTCAACCACTGGTGGAACGCGCCGCTCTACGTCACATCGCGCGGGCTCACCACCTCCCTCATCCCTGCCGGCGCCGGACGGAGCTTCTCCATCGACCTCGACTTGGTCGAGCATCGCCTGGACGTCACCACGACGCGCGCCGAGACACGCAGTCTGAAGCTCGAACCCAAGTCGGTGAAGGATTTCTACGCGGAACTGACCGATTTGCTCGACGGGTTGGACCTAGCCACCGAGATCTGGCCGGTGCCGGTCGAGCTGCCGGACGCCATCCCCTTTGGGGACGACGCTACGCGCAGCTCTTACGACCCTGTCGCCGTCACCACCTTCTGGCGAACGCTGGTGGAGGTCAAGCGGGTGTTCGACGTGTTCCGAGCCCGCTTCGTCGGCAAATCTAGCCCTGTCCACCTCTTCTGGGGCGCCCTCGACCTAGCGGCAACACGCTTCTCGGGCAGAACCGCTCCACCGCATCCAGGCGGCGTACCGAACTGTGGTCCGCACGTCATGCACGAGGCCTACTCGCACGAGGTCAGCAGTTCCGGCTATTGGCCGGGTGGCGAGGGCGAAGGCCTCTTCTACTCCTACGCCTACCCGGAACCGGACGGCTACCGCACCATGCCGGCAGGCCCGGACGCCGCCACGTTCGACCATGAGCTGGACGAGTTCGTCCTCCCCTACACCGCGGTGCGAACTGCTCGAAATCCCAACGCTGAGCTGCTGGACTTCTTGCAACGCACATATGAGGCGGCGGCTATCAAGGCCGACTGGAACCGTGCCGCGCTCGAACGCGGGAGTCGTATTTCGAGCGCAAGGAGCGCAGCCCGAGCAGTGACACCCTCGAGGACACCCCACGAGTTCTTCTCAGGCCACCCTTTCGCGGTGGCAGTGTTCGAGAACGTCCGCGAGATCGTCGATCGGCTTGGACCGGTCGAAGTACGCGTCTCGAAGAGCCAAGTTGCGTTCCGCCTCAGAAGAGGCTTCGCCTACCTCTGGATCCCGGGCCGGTATCTCCGGAAACCAACCGCCGAGGTCGTCCTGTCGATTGCGCTGGGCCGGCGCGACGCGTCTCCGCGTTTCAAGGAAGTTGCGCACCCCACGCCTGCGGAATGGATGCATCATTTGGAGATCCACCAGCTTGGCGATCTCGATGACGAGGTGGCCAATTGGCTCCGCGAGGCCGCGGAACGTGCTCGGTGACGTGCACCCGTGCGGTTTCGGAGCGAGGGGTACCCCCGGTGCGCCAGATCGCCATTGACGACACCTGGTCAGCACTTCGGTTCCGCCCCGCCGGGCCATCGTAAGCGGACACGGTTGGTGCCCAAGGTGCCATCCCGCTTCTTCTTGGTGAGCAACCGAATCTGTTGGTCGAGGATGAGCTGTGCCGATAGCCGATCCGGGATGTCGACGAAATCGCGCAGCCTGGCATGACCGGACGACTGCAGCCAGCCGGTCGGCCCGGGCTTGCAACAGCTGACGCACTCGCTGACTTCGGAGCACGTGATCTCACGCGGCTACGGTCTGCTGGGGCCCGGGTGTCGTGGTTGATTCTGCGCGTGCGATGCGGCGTCCGAGGATTCCGAAGGCGAACATCACCGGCAGCGCGGCGCTGCCCATGGAGGTGAACTGCAGGATGCCGAACGCTAGCGGAATGACCAGCGTCAGCAGGATCGCCGGCAGGGTCGGGCGGAACCGCTCGACCAGCAGGGTGATTCCGAGCCCGGTAGAGCTCAGCATGAGCAGCAGGAAGCTGGGCACGGTCACGAACCATGCCAGCGTGAAAAGTGCTCCTTCGATGCCGTCGCCGCTGTAGTCTCCGGTCCATTGGGTCCAGTAGTCCAGGAAGACTGCTAGGCAGGCCATTACGTACGCCGTGAGCACGAACCGCCACGCCCATCTCTCACCCCGGGTCGGCTGTCGGCGGCGGTACACCACGAACGCGCAGAGGGTGAAAGCGAGGAAGACCGGAAACCAGATCTTCCCGTAGGTGATGTAGACGATGTCCGGGTTGGCCCAGCCGAGCAGCGGCTGCAGCAAGTCGGCTCCCGGTTCCGCCCACGCCGCGGTGAGTGGCAGCTCCAGATCTTCTGTGCCGTCTTCGGTGGCGAAGCGGGCCAGTGCGTGAAGTTGCCCCACGACTAGTCCCACCCACGCCATTACCCACGCGAAGCGTCCTATCCGACGCTGTGCCTCCACCGACTGGAACATGTCATTCCTCCCTGTCTACGCACCGGGCGGCGCTTGTCGAGTCACGCTAGGCACCGGAGAGATGTCAGTCGTCGGCGTCCGGGTTGATCCGTCTCTCCAACCGTGGTTTGACGCCCTTGTCACGTGTCGGGCCGTAGCCTTTGAGGGTGTCGAGCCGGCTTCGTCCCTCGGACGTCCTGGTGCCGGCCGCCATCAGTGCGGTGGCGGTCATTGAGGCACTCGCGGTCCGCCCTCATGGCTGGGGCTACGGCCTGCTCCTCGAGATCGCCACGGCTGTGCTCTTGGTCTGGCGCCGGTTCTGGCCTCTGGTCGTGTCGATTACCGCGGCGGGGACCTTGCTCCTGCTTCCATGGGTTGGCCCGCAGCTCAACGAGTTGGCGACGCCGATCCTCGCCCTGCTTCTGATCTGCTACTCGCTTGGCCGGTGGATCGCGAACCTGCGCGGGCTGGTTGGGATCGGGCTGTTGCTGCTGATGTTCCTGGCTGACTACGTGTTCATCGACGCGCGTTCTCAAGACATCACCGACGTCGTGTTCGCGTCGACGCTGGCGATCCCGCCGTACATCTTCGGACGGATCTCCCGGAAGCTGGCTGTTCAGTCCGAACAGCTCGCACGCCAGCAGGCGCTGATCCGGGATGAGGCCGTGCGGGCCGAACGGGACCGGATCGCCCGCGAGCTGCACGACGTTATTGCCCACTCGCTCAGCGCCATGGTGGTGCAGACCGCGGCTGCGCAGGACCTCATGCGCACGTCGCCCGACCGAGCGGCCGGGCTCCTTCAGTCGGTTGCCGACGCCGGCCGGAAGGCGCTTGAGGAGACCGGACGGTTACTGCATCTAATTCGGGACGAAGCCGACGAGCTCGGCCTGCGGCCCGCGCCGGGAATTCGAGACGTCGCCGCTCTGGTGGAGACGTTTCGCGGCAGCGGGCTCGAGGTAGACGCCGAACTCGAACTGCCAGCCAACCAACTGTCCGGGGGCGTGGACGTCTCGGCGTACCGCGTCGTCCAGGAGCTTCTCACCAACGCCCTGAAACATGGCGACGGCACGGCACGGCTCACCGTCGAGTCGACGGCGGACCGGTTGCGGATCTCCTGCACCAATCATGTCGGTACCTCGCGAGTCGTCTCCGGGTCCGGCCTCGGGCTGCAGGGCATGGCCGAGCGGGTCGACCTGCTCGGCGGCACGCTCGACTGGCGCCGCAGCCTCGACGACCGGTTCGTGGTCGACGTTGACATCCCACTGGCCAAGGCGACGTCGTGATCCGCGTGGCGATCGCCGATGATCAGGAGTTGGTGCGCTCCGGATTGCAGCTTGCCCTCGAGGCGCGCGGCTGCGAGGTGGTCGGGCTCGCAGGCGACGGCCGGGAGGCGATCGATTTGGTCCGCCGTACCGAACCGGACGTGGTGCTCATGGACATCCGGATGCCGGTGATGGACGGAATCGCAGCGACACGGGAACTGGTAGCGGCGGCGGTGCCAACCAAGGTGCTGATGCTGACGACGTACGACCTCGACCGCTACGTGTACGACGCGCTCGAGGCCGGCGCCGCCGGCTTCCTCCTCAAGGCCGCACCACCAGACCGCCTGGTCGAGGGCATCCGAACTGTCTGTGCCGGGGAGTCGCTGCTTGCGCCGAGCCTGACCCGCCGGCTTATCGAGGAGTACCTCCGGCACCCCCCGCCCGTTGACGAGGTGCCACGCCAGCTGCGCGAGCTGACCGACCGGGAACGCCAAGTGCTGGTCCTCATGGCCCGCGGGATGTCCAACGACGACATCGCGGCACACCTGATCATCGCAAAAGCGACCGTGAAAACCCATGTGAACCGCGTGCTCGCCAAGCTCGGCGTGGTCACTAGGGTGCAGGCGGTTGTGCTCGCCTATGAACTCGGTCTGGTTCGGCCCGGTCGCTGAGTTGGGTGTTGTCGAGGGGGATCACCGGGAGCGGCCCGGCAATTTGTTCTGGGGCTGCGGGCGCGTACGCGAAGTTCTTTGCCCGGGCGCCCCCGTCGACGACCAGGTCGATGCCGGTGATAAGGCGTGCGTAGTCCGAACAGAGCCAGGCCACCGCGTGACCGATGTCGGTGGGCGTCCCGGTCGTGCCCATCGGGACCATCGGGATCCGGTCGCCGGTCCAGCGTGCGGGCCGCCGCCACGGTTCGTCCCCGCTCTCGCCACCTATCCAGCCACGGCTCGGCCCGGGCTTGAGCAAGGCGGCCGGGTCGATGCCGGCCCGTTTCATCTCCGCGACCAACTCGGGGTTGTCCGGCGTGGGTGCGGTCGGAGTGAAGCCGTTGACTCGGATGCCGTACGGGGCCAGGTCCATGGCTGCTGCGCGGACGAAGTTGTTGACCCCACCCTTGTGGAAGGCGTAGGCGATCACTCCAGCCGACCCGTTCCAGCCGTTGGACGAGGAGATGCACACGATGGAGCCCTTGATGCCGCGCTCGGCCATCGCCCGGCCAACGTGCTTGGTGTTGAGGAAGTACCCCAGCGATGACACCCGCACTGCGCGCTCGAAGTCCTCGGCGGTCTCGTCCAAGACTCCCCGCCCGCCCAGTAGTGCGGCGTTGTTGACCAGGATGTCGATCCGTCCCCAACGCTCCAGCACCGCGTCGACATACCCGCGCACCGAAGTCTCGTCGGTGACGTCACCGGGTGCGGCCATGCCCTCGGCGTCGTTGCGCTCGAGCCGGCCGATACACGCCTTGATGGCCGTGTCGTCGACGTCGTTGCAGGCAACCCTGGCGCCGTACTTGCCGAGTGCGAGGGCGATACCGCTGCCGATGTTGGGCCCAACACCGGTAACGAGCGCGACCTTGCCGGCAAGGGAGATCTCCATTTCGATCATGCCTCCTCGGCTTCGCGGTCAGCGGGGTAGCTGAGGTCGATGTCCTCCTCCGCCACACCGAGCACGGGGGCGAGCATTGATCGCATCAGCTCCTTGGAGACCAGGCAGTCGTCACACGCGTCCGGGCCGGCGATCACGCGTACGGCGGCAAGCCCCCCGCCGACGTCGACATCCAGCCGGTAGCCGTCCGCGGCCAGCGCCTTGCGGAACTCCTCCAATTCGGAGTGGTCGATGCTCATGGGCGAATCTCCTTCGCCTCCGTGATTCTCTGCCGCTCCACTCGGGCCGTAATCCGTGACCAGCTGGCTTCGAGCCGGACGACCGCAGAGGTGCCCGAGCCGCGATCGCCGGCCACAATGATCATCAGATCCTCGGGCGAGTACCCCTCCTGCTCGAGCCACCGTCCGACGTCGCGCTTGGCCATCCCCGCCTCGCTGAGCAACTGGGCGTGCGCAGGGGAGAGGATGATCCCGGCAGCGGCATGTCTGAACTGCGGTAAGTCCGTCGTTGTCAGCTCGTCGGCGATGTCATCGAGCAGCTTCTGCGGATCGCGAGTACCGCGGCTGTCGACGTACTCGAACGACCGCACCAACGTCGCGGAGACTCCATCGGTTCCAGGTGACAGTGCGCCATCAGTGGATAGGGGCTCCCATGGGCTTTCTTCCTCGTTCTCTGCCAGACACATCGCCCAGGGCCCGGCGACGCCCTGCGTGGGCTGTTCGAAGACGGGCGGCCGCACGCCGAACCCGTTGAGGACGATCAGTCCTATTGCACGGGCCACCGTCGCGTTCGCGCGGAACCCCGGCCCGAAGGCGCCCGCGGTGCTGCCGAATCCGAGCCGGTGCCGTACCGGGCCGTTCACCACGATCAGCGGCGCGCGGCCACTGATGATCTGCCAGCCGCCAGCCACCACCGCGCGCTCCAGCATCAGCGCGTCCCACGCGGCGAGCACGACCGGGAAATGCTCCGGCAAGCAGCCGGCCATGATCGCGTTGGTTGCGGCGAACTCCACGGTTACGTCGCGCTGCAGCTGATCCAACCGCCCGATCACTTCGTCGGGAGGGCGCCCCGTGGTAGCGAGGAACTCGGCGCATCGCTCCTGGCTCGGGGGGACAACGGGCAGGCCGTCGGACCACCCACGGGCGTAGGCGTACTCGATGGTCGCGTGGACGAGGTCCAAGCCGGGAACGCGCGCCGTGGTCGTGTCTCGAGACAGGATCTCCCGCATGATCGCCTCGAACGCCGCGGCGCCTGGGTCGCCGTCGACGGACACGGCTCCTCCTCGTGGTAGAGCTTGTTCACCGGCCGTCCAGCGCCGCTGGGCGCCAGCCGGGTCTGATCGACGATAGGCCGGAGCGTGCCCGTCCGGCAGGCGTCTTACCGCGTCGCAGAAGACGACTCCAGCGCGGGGTCGAAGCCCTGTCAGACAGACAGGATGAGCGAGTGTTCTTCCACCGCACGGAAGTTCGCTTGTCGCGCAACGCCCGGAGCGGGTGATAATCGCGATGCGAGTAAGGGAGCCGCGATGACCGTCACCCCGATCCGCAGCGTCAAGAAGGAACGAATGACGGCCGCGCAGCGAATGCTGGCCGTGCTCGAGGTCTTCGGGCCGGATGATCTTTCGCTCACGTTGAGTGAGATCAGCCGGCAATCTGGTCTCTCGCTGTCCACCACGCACCGGTTGGTACGTGAGCTACAGGATTGGGGAGCGTTGGACCGTGGCCCCGACGGACGCTACTCCGTCGGTTTGCGGATCCTCGAACTCAGCTCACTGACACCGCGTGGCCTTCGGTTGCGGGAGGTTGCGCTGCCGTACCTCGGCGATCTCCAGCACGCAACCAACGCGAACGTGCACCTCGGGGTGCGAGACGGCCATGACGTCATCTACGTCGAGTCCCTGCTGGCGCGCGACTGCGTCCGTGTGCTGAGCCGGCTGGGTGGCAGGTGGCCGCTGCACGCCACTGGTACCGGTCAGGTGCTGCTCGCTTTCGCTCCCCCGGAGTTCCGTGAGGAGGTGCTGGCAACCAAGCTGCGCAGGTTTACCCGCCGGACGATCACGGACCCCGACGTGCTGCGGCGTACCCTCGCCGAGATCCGCCAGACCGGCGTGGCGATCGCCGAAGGGCAACTCGTTCCCGAAGACGCCATGGCACTCGCCGTGCCGCTGCGCGGACCGGAGGACCGCGTAGTGGCCGCGATGGGGGTGACCGTCAAGGCCGGCTCGGTATCGCCACAAGCGCTCGTGCCCGCCTTGGCGGCCACCGCCCGAGCCATCTCGCGCGCGCTCGGTGCCCCGTCGGCGACCTCGTCGCCCACCCAGAACATGGACGCCCAGGCTGGCAAGACCAACGGCTTTGCAGCCAGGCGTGCCCAGAGTTACCGCGCCATCAGCAATTGACGCCGGTTTGAGAGCGGTCAGGCGCGCAGGTAGCTACGGAGATGCTGCATGCACTGATCGAGAAGCACTGGCAGGGATGCCGCGGGTTCTTCGAGCCACTGCTCATACGCGGTCAATGCGAGGGCGAGGCTGACGTGGCCGACGGTTTGAGGAAGGATGTCGTCGGGATCGAGAGCCTGGCGCCCGGCGACGTACTCGGCGATGACCTGTCGCCATTGGGCGTACCGCAGGACGGAGTGTGCCTGCAGAGCCGGCGTTTTCAGGATGAGCCGCATCCGTTCTCGGTGCGGCGGCTGCGCGTCGTCGGGGAACTGGTTGAACCGCAGCACGGCGCGGTGAACGGCTTCATGGACCGGAAGGCCCTCGGGCATCTCCCCGAGGATCTTCCGGAAGTTTTCGAGGGTGCGGTCGAACTGCCCCCAGGGGATGTCGTTCTTAGATCCGTAGTACCGGAAAAGCGTTCGCCGTCCGATCCCGACCGCGTCGGCGATCGCCGCCATCGTCGTGCCCTCGAAGCCTCGTCGGGCAAAGAGGCGGAAGGCCGCCTGCTCGATCTCGCCATGCGTGGTCGCGACCGGACGTCCGGGAGAGGCGGCCCGTGGACGATCGCTGAGCGTGGTCACTTCCTCGAATCTAGCAGGGGCCTTTCTTTTGGCGCTGAGTGCCATTATTCTTCCTGCAAGGTTGCCGACGCGCTACCGAAGGTGAGGCAGATGACCACTAACGAACCCCGTGACCCGCTCGCTGAGGCCACCGACGGCACTGAGGAGGACCCGGTCACGGCTGAGGCGCTGATTGAGGAAGTCTCGATCGACGGCATGTGCGGCGTGTACTGAGCGGCGGATACCGTCATGGGGGACGCATCGACTGCGATGCTCGATCAATCCTGGCGGCTGTCGCCGTCGGTGGCCCTGCGTCCCGAACCGTTCGGTGCGCTCGCCTACCACTTCGTCAATCGGCGGCTGACCTTCTTGAAGCGGCGCGACTTGGTGGAGGTCGTGCGCTCGCTCGCCGAGCATCGCGACGTTCGGTCGGCGTTGGCCGCCGCGCAAGTTCCCGAGGTCCGTTGGCCGGCATACCTGGAGGCGTTGCAGGGCATGGCTGCGGCCGACCTGATTCGCCGCGATGACCCGGAGGAGATCACCGCATGACGGTGATCGACGAACCCCGAGTGGCCCAGCGCGCTGGGACGGGTTCGCTCGTGGAGCAGTTCGAGTACGGACTGAACGCGCCGATCTGCTTAACGTGGGAGCTCACGTACGCGTGCAACTTGGCGTGTGCCCACTGCCTGTCGTCCTCCGGTCGCCGCGACCCGCGCGAGCTGACCACCGAGCAATGCGAGCGCGTGATCGACGAGCTGCAACGGATGCAGGTCTTCTACGTCAACGTCGGCGGCGGAGAGCCAACGATCCGCCCTGACTTCTGGCACCTTCTGGAGTACGCCGTCGACCACCGGGTCGGGGTGAAGTTCTCCACCAACGGGGTGCGGATCAGCCCGGAGCGGGCGCGGTTCCTGGCCGCGACCGACTACGTCGACGTGCAGGTGTCCCTCGACGGTGCGACAGCTGAGGTCAACGACCACATCCGCGGCCCGGGGTCGTACGACACCGCGGTGACGGCGTTGGAGAACCTGGCCGAGGCGGGGTTCGCCGACGCAAAACTGTCGGTTGTGGTGACTCGCCACAACATCGCTCAACTGGACGACTTCAAGGCGCTGGCCGAACGGTACGGCGCCACGCTGCGGCTGACTCGCCTGCGTCCATCGGGTCGCGGCGTGGACGTGTGGGACGATCTGCATCCCCGTCCGGAGCAGCAGC
>CAZMXH010000100.1:0-9893 GCA_964570165.1 uncultured Actinomycetes bacterium | reverse complement strand
GGCGCCCTCACCCTCGCCTACCCCGACCGCCTCGACTCCTACATCCGCTAACCCCAACATTGATCAACTTACACAGACCACTTGACAGGCTCGGCGGGCAAGGCCCGCGGCGACCGGCGAGTCGGCGTACGCCCGGCGCCGGACACCATGGCGGTGCTGTCCGCGCTGCTGCCCTGCGAACAGGGCGTGGCCGCCTACGCCGCGCTGCGCCGCGGCCGCCACGCCGACGCCCAGATCGCCGCCGGCGGGCCCCCCCCCCCCCCCCACCGCGGGGGGGGGGGGGGGCGCGGCCCCCCCGGCCGGCCCAGGCCCCGCGGGCCCCCCCGCCGCCAGGCCACCACCCGCCTCCTCGACCCCCCAACACACCATCGAGACCACCACCCCCACCGGCCACCGCTACCGAACAACCCCACCCCGCGCACCCGGCAACACCTAGTCAGCGGCCGCGTGTTCCGGCCTCATGGATAGCGCGCCACACCCGCTCGGGGTGCAGGGGCATATCAATGTGCCGTACGCCTAGGTGGGACAACGCGTCCACGACCGCGTTCTGCACGGCCGGCACGGATCCGATGGTGGCCGCCTCACCGATGCCCTTGAAGCCCAGCGGGTTGTGCGGGCTCGGCGTCTCGAGCTGTTTGGTCTCGAACGACGGCAGGTCAGACGCCGCGGGCACGAGGTAGTCGGCCAGCGTGGCGGTCATTGGATTGCCGAGATCGTCGTACACCACGTGCTCGTACAACGCCTGCGAGACGCCTTGGGCAAGCCCGCCGTGAATCTGTCCGTTGGCGAGCAACGGGTTTAGCAGCCGCCCCGCGTCGTCGACAGCGACGTGGCGCAGCAGCCGCACCAAGCCGGTCTCGGTGTCGACCTCGACAACGGAGACATGCGCACCTGCCGGGAACGTCGAGGCTTGCTGGTCGAAGATCTCATCGCAATGCAGTCCCGGCTCCATGTCCGCCGGCAAGCGGTTCGGGTCCTCGGCAACCGTGGCGAGCTCTGCCCAGCTCATGCCCGCTCCCGGGGAGCCCCGGACGACCAGCCCGCCATCCGAGATCTCGAGGTCGGCCTCGGGAGCCTCGAGAAGCGCAGCGGCGAGTCGGCGTGCCTTGCCGACCACCGTCTCGGTCGCCTGCAGGACGGCTGACCCCCCGATCTGCAAGGAGCGGGAGCTCATGGTGCCCATGCCCTGCGGGACCGCCAGGGTGTCCGAGTGGACCACGCGTACCGATCTCATCGGGATTCGCAGGCGACCGGCGACGAGCTGGGCGAACACCGTCTCGTGCCCCTGACCTTGGGGTGAGACACCGACGTGGACGGTCGCCGAACCGTCCTTCTCGATCCGCAAGGCTCCGAGTTCCTTGTCGAGTGGCCGCGCGGCGGTGATCTCGACGTAGGTGCTGACGCCGATGCCGAGCAGCACAGTCGAGCCGTCGGCGCGCCGCTGAGCCTGCTCGGCGCGGAGTTGCTCGTAGCCGACCATGCGCAGCGCTTCGTCGAGCGCTCGTTCGTAGTCGCCGCTGTCGTACTCCGCACCGGTCGGGGTGGTGTAGGGGAACGCCTCTTTTCGGATCAGGTTGCGCCGGCGCACCTCTACGGGGTCGAGGTCGAGCTCTCTGGCCAGGAGGTCCACGGCACGTTCGAGCATCGCGGTCACCTCGGGCCGACCGGCACCCCGGTAGGCGGTGATCGGAGTGGTGTTCGTCGTGACGATCTGTGCGCGGAAGTCGATCTTGGGAATCCGGTACGTGCCGCTGGTCATGAGGTATCCCATCGCCGGCAGGACGCGGAGCGACGTGGGCGTCGGGTACGCACCGGTGTCGTTGACCGTGAGGATCCGCACCCCTGTGATCAGGCCGTCCCGCGTCGCGCCGAGCTCGATGTGTTGCTGCTGGGAGCGCCCATGCATCAGCGCGACCATGCTCTCGGACCTGGTCTCATGCCAGCGCACCGCCTGCCCGAGCCGCAGTGCTGCTGCGGCGACTACCACCTGCTCGGGATAGGAAGCGATCTTTGCGCCGAAGCCGCCACCGACGTCGGGAGCGACGATCCGAACCCTGTCAGGCTCGAGGCCGAGCAGCTCGCACAGGTCGGGACGGATCCGGAAGGGGGCCTGCGACGATGCCCACAGCGTGATTCCGTCGCCCGCCGGAACGGCTAGTGCGCAGTTCGTCTCCAGGGGTACGGGAGCCAGTCGCTGGTTGACGAACCTGCCGACGACCACCACCTCGGCGTCATCGAGCGCGTCTGGCTGCTCGTGGACGATCTCGGTCACGAGGTTGCTGCCGTGATCCGGGAAGAGGGGCGGCGCGTCGTCGGCCAGAGCCGCCTTCGGGTCGGTGACAGCCGGCATGGTGTCGTAGCCCACCGCGACGAGTTCAGCTGCATCAACGGCTTCGGCCCAGGTGGAGGCGACCACGACGGCGACTGGCTCGCCCACGAAGCGCACGACGTCGCGAGCTAGCAGGGGCCGCCGCAAGCCCTTCTCGGGGTTGCTTGAAGGCAGGTCGGAGAGGCCGAGCTCCTCCGCCGTCCACACGGCGACGACGCCGGGCATGGCCCTGGCGGCCGATGCCTCGATCCCGGTGATCCGAGCGTGTGCCGCCGGGCTCCTCACGAACACGGCGTGCAGCGCATCCTGCGGCGGCAGGTTGGCGATGTAGCGTCCCCGCCCTGTCACGAGCCGTTCGTCTTCGACACGGGGGACGGACTTGCCGAGGAGTACGTTGGTGTCGAGCCCGCACGGATCGCTCATGTGTCTCCCTGCCTTTGCTATCTGAGGGCGGAGCTTAATGCGACTCTCCTCGGCACCGAATCGTCGCTTTCGCCTCATGGCATATGCACTGCGGCAATCGTGATCACGTCATTACGCTGGCTGCTGTCCTGGTGCGGGCGTGGCTGCACTGCCTGCCGAGAGGCGTCGAGGGGCGCTGGAGGGTGGCGAACGAACGTGATGGCCATCGATCAACGCGTGCGAGAAGGCGACCTACTGTGGACCCCCAGCCCTCAATGGATCGAGCGCACCAACATCGTTGCGTTCACACGTTGGCTCCGCGACGAGCGTGGCCTCGTTTTTGACGTCACCGATCACCTCGGATACGACGAGTTCTGGCGCTGGTCCGTGATGGACCTCGAAGGCTTCTGGGGTGCGATCTGGGACTACTTCAAGATTCAGGCGTCGTCCCAACCCAGCCGGGTGCTCGGGCGCCGGGAGATGCCCGGTGCCGAGTGGTTCCCCGGCGCACGGCTCAACTACGCCGAGCACATCCTTCGGCAGGAGCGGCCCGGAGCCGACGCGCTGCTGTACCTGAGCGAAGACCAACCCCTCACTGGACTGTCCTGGGAGACGTATGCGGGACAGGTGCGTACGGTCGCGACCAGGCTCCGGGAGCTCGGGGTAAAGCCGGGGCAGCGGGTCGTCGGGTACCTACCGAACATTCCCGAGGCGATGGTGGCAATGGTCGCGACCGCCAGCATCGGGGCGGTCTGGGCTGGTTGCGCCCCGGAGTTCGGTTGGCGCGGCGCTAGCGACCGCTTCGGTCAGCTCGGGCCGACAGTGCTGTTCGCCGTCGACGGCTACCGCTACGGCGGGAAGACCTATGACCGCCGCGAGGAGGTACACAGGCTGGTGCGCGAGCTCGGCACGCTCGAGCACCTCGTCTACCTGCCGCGGCTGTTCCCTGACGAGCCCCTGGTTACTGACGCGTCGGTCAGCGCGGTGTCTTGGGACGACATGCTCGCTGGCCCGCAGGTCGACGCGGAGGAGTTCGAGTGCGAGCAGGTTCCTTTCGAGCACCCTCTGTGGGTGTTGTTCAGCTCGGGCACCACCGGCCTGCCGAAAGCGATCACGCACAGCCACGGCGGGATCCTCATCGAACAGCTCAAGCTCCAGCACCTCGTCATGGATCTCAGCCGTGGCGACCGGCTGTTCTTCTTCACGACGACGAGCTGGATGATGTGGAACTTCATCGCCAGTGCGCCGCTGCTCGGTGTGGCACCGATCCTCTACGACGGCAACCCGACCCACCCAGAGCCGGACGTGCTGTGGCGCATGGCGCAGGACAGCCGGGCGAACCTGTTCGGCGCCAGCCCGGGGTTCTTCGATCTCATGTCCCGCCACGGGATTGTCCCGCGGGAGCGCTACGAGTACCCCGAGCTGCGCCAGCTGATGCCCGGAGGCGCGCCGGTCTCCCCGCAGCACACCGCGTGGTTCTACCGCAACGTCAAGTCCGACCTCTGGGTCTCCACGGGAAGCGGCGGGACCGACTGCTGCACGGGCTTCGTCGGAGGAATGCCGACGCTGCCGGTCCGGGCCGGTGAGATGCAGGCCCGCTCTCCCGGCGTCTCCGCCTACGCGTATGACGAGGACGGCCGGGAAGTCATCGATGAGGTCGGTGAGCTTGTCATCACCGCACCGATGCCCTCGATGCCGGTGTTCTTCTGGGGTGACGACACCGGCGAGCGGTACCGCGAGACCTACTTCTCGTACTTCCCGGGTGTCTGGCGGCACGGTGACTTCTTCCGCGTCAATGGGCGCGGCGGCTGCTTCGTACTCGGCCGCTCCGACGCGGTGCTGAACCGGGGAGGCGTGCGGATCGGGACCGCCGAAATCTACCGGGTCCTGGAGGACGTCGCCGAGATCGTCGACTCACTCGTGATCAACATCGACGAGCCCGGCGGCACCGGCTTCATGCCGCTGTTCGTGACGCTCAAGGACGGATACCGCCTCGACGAAGGGCTCCGGCAGCGGATCCGGACCCGGCTGCGCCAGGAGTACAGCCCTCGGCACGTGCCGGACGAGATCGTCGAGGTCCCTGGCATTCCGCTGACCGTCACCGGAAAGAAGATGGAAGTGCCGATCCGCCGGATCCTCACCGGCACACCGGTCGACACGGCGGTGGGCCGCGAGTCAATGGCGAACCCCGAGGTACTAGATGCGTTCGTCGCCTACGCGCAAGGGAGATCCTCATGAGCACCGATTCCGCCACATCGGCCTTTCCACTGCCTTCGGAGATCGGGACGCCTCCCGGCGCGGCGGGCTGGGGATCGATGTACCCCTCCTTCCTGCATTTTCAACCGGAGGACGACGAGCGGTTCTGGTTCTGCAACTCGATGCACTACCCGGAGCCGTTGCCGGCATTCGACGCCATCACCACCGAGATCCCGCCGAGCGCGGTCGCGGCGAACACAGCCCGCATCTTCTGCTTCCCAACCACGTTCGGCACCGAGCACCGAGTCGTCAACGCCGGGTCTACGTCACGACGAACCCAGTGACCGATCCGGCGGAGGTCGAGCGGCGGCAGGTGCTGTTCCAGGAGCGTGCGGGCTACTACTACGAGCACTGGAACGAGATCTACCAGGACTGGCAGCGGCGGATCGAGCAGCTTATCGCCGACATCGGGGCGATCGAGGTGCCGGCGCTGCCAGACGTCGACGACCCAGAGGTCCTCACCGAGCGGCGCGGTGTCGCCCAGAACCACTACGTGCGAGAGAACTTCCACCGCTGCATCGACCTGTTCTCGAAGATGTGGCACCACCACACCGAGCTACTCATCCTGGGATACGGCGCCTACGTGGTGTTTTTCGAGTTCTGCAAGGAACGGTTCCCGGAGATCTCCGACCGGGACCCGTCCCGCATGGTGGGCGGCGTCGACGTGGTCATGTACCGGCCCGACGACGAGCTCAAGCGGCTTGCGGCGCTCGCGGTCGAGCAGGGCGTCGACGACGCGTTTGCCGACGGCGCATCGGTTGAGGACGTGCTGGCTGAGCTAGACAGCCGCGGGGAACCCGGACGGAACTGGCTTGCCGCACTCGACGCCGTTCGCGAGCCCTGGTTCCACATCACCTCCGGCGACGGCTTCTACCATCACCACCGCAGTTGGAACGACGACCTGACCATCCCGTTCTCGGCGCTGTCCGGGTACGTGGCCCGGGTCCGCGCGGGGGAGGATCTCACCCGGCCCACCGACAAGGTCAGGGCTGCCCGAGACCGGATCAGCCGGGAGTACCGGAGCCTGCTCGAGGATGGCGACCGGGCCGCGTTCGACCAGATGCTCGAGCTGTGCCGACTGGTCTTTCCCTACGTCGAGGATCACAAGTTCTACTGCGAGCACTGGTTCACGACGCTGTTCTATAACAAGATGCGCGAGTTCGGGGCGCTGCTTCAACGATGGGAGGTCCTCGACGATGCGGAGGACATCTTCCACCTGCAGCACTACGAGGTTGATCGGGCGCTGGCAAGCGTCATGCTCGCCTGGGCGTCCGGTGGCCGTCCAAACGGTACGGCGCAGCTCAAGCCGCTCATCGCCGAGCGCAAGCGCATCGTCGAGTCGCTGACGCACTGGGACCCGCCGCCGGCGCTCGGGCCGGTCCCGGAGGCGCTGAACGACCCGCTGGTGAAGATGCTGTGGGGCATCACGGCCGAGACCCTGGAGGCGTGGACCAGTGACGGGACGGCCGAGAACGAGCTACACGGCTACGCCGCCTCGCCCGGGGTGGTGGAGGGCACCGCTCGCTTGCTGAGCAGCGTCAATGAGATTGGCCAGGCCAAAGAAGGTGAGATCCTCGTCGCCCCGGTGACGGCTCCGAGCTGGGGACCCGTTTTCGCCAAGGTCGCGGGTGCCGTCTCTGACATCGGCGGCACGATGTCCCACGCGGCGATCGTCGCCCGCGAGTACGGCATGCCTGCCGTCGTAGGTACCGGCCAGGCGACCGCGCGGATCAGCACCGGCCAGCGGATCCGGGTCGACGGCAACAGGGGAATCGTGACGATACTTGAGTGAGCCCAACGAACCCTGGAGCGCACGCTTGACCATTCGACGCGTCCTGATTCCCAACCGAGGCGAGATCGCGGTCCGCATTATTCGCACCTGCCAGCGCCTGGGGATCGAGACCGTGCTGGGCGCGTCCGAGGCGGATCTCGCGAGCGTGCCGGCGCGGCTCGCCGATCGGGTGGTCCGTCTGGGACCGCCGCAAGCGGCTGCGAGCTACCTCGACGTGGACGCGGTCGTGGCCGCCGCCCAGGCCGTCGAGGCAGACGCGATCCACCCGGGCTATGGGTTCCTGTCCGAGAACGCACGTCTCGCCGATGCGTGCGAGCGGGCAGGGATCGTGTTCGTCGGCCCCACCGCTATGCAGCTCGCCGCCGTGAGCGACAAGCTCGCCGCGCGCCAGCGCGCACTGGAGGAGGGGTTGCCCGTCGTCCCCGGCGGCGAGGTCGGCGACTTCGCCGAGGCACGGACGCTCGCCGACCAGCTTGGCTGGCCGGTGCTCGTCAAGGCGGCCGGCGGGGGCGGTGGCCGGGGAATGAACCTCGTCCGCGAGCCGGCGTCGCTCGAGGCGGCACTCGAACGAGCAGCCTCGGAAGCCAGGGCCGCCTTCGGCGATCCGCGGGTCCATCTTGAGCGCTACATCACCTCCGGTCGGCACGTGGAGGTCCAGGTCCTCGCAGACGGCAAGGACGCCGTACACCTCGGCGACCGGGACTGCTCGATCCAGCGGCGCTACCAGAAGCTGGTCGAGGAGGCTCCGGCTCCAGGTCTAAACGAGGAGCTACGGTCGCGCATCCACGAGGCCGCCGTTGCCTACGCCCGCCGGCTCGGCTACCGAAGCGCCGGGACGGTGGAGTTCCTCGTCGATCTCGAACGCGGCTCGTTCTACTTCCTCGAGATGAACGCCCGTATCCAGGTGGAGCACCCGGTGACGGAGGCGATCACCGGGGTGGATCTCGTGGCCGAGCAGATCGCCGTCGCCGAAGGTCAGCCGTTGCGCCTCGCCCAGCACGCGGTTGCCCTGACAGGGCACGCGATCGAGTGCCGCATTACCTGCGAGGACTGGCTTCATGGCTTCCGGCCCACTCCAGGGACGGTCACCAGGTTCGCCATCCCCGTCGGGCCTGGCCTGCGGGTCGACACCCACGTGCAGGCCGGCGACGAGATCCCGCCCTACTACGACTCTCTGGTCGCGAAACTGATCGCATCGGGCCGCGACCGCGCCGAGGCGCTAGAGCGGCTCCGCAGTGCTCTGGCGCGCTTCGCGGTGGAAGGCGTCACCACGACGGTGCCCATGCATCTCGCGCTGACCGGGGAGCCGGAGTTCGCGGCAGGTGGCGTGGACACGACGTGGTTCCCGCGTTTCCTGCAGCGCGCTGAGGCCGCAGCGGCGATGTCCGGGCAGCCCGCGTGAATGTCGACCTGCTCGCCTCGTACTGGACGTTGGCCGGCCCGGTGGAACTGCACACCGGGCGCGAGTGGAGTCTTTATGAAGTGGCGGGCCGGGTCGCGGCGGCGGCGGACGCCGGCTTCCGTGGCTTCGGGTTATGGCATGCCGACCTGCTCCACATTCTCCAAGAGCGCGGCTTACATGAGCTGCGTACGATCCTGGACGACGGCGGGGTGGTTCATGTCGAGCTCGAGTTTCTGTGGGACTGGTTCCTCGACCCCGGCAGCGACGAGCGCCAGCGCTCCGACCGGTTGCGCCGGACTCTCCTCGAGGCTGCCGGGGTGCTCGCTGCCCGGCACCTGAAGGTCGGCAACTTCGCCGGGCGACAGGTACCCGTAGGACTGCTGACCGAGCGGTTCGGCGAGCTCTGCGCCGAGGCCGCCGGGTACGGGACCAATGTGGTCTACGAGTTCATGCGCCGAGATACCACCGTGAGGAGCCTCGAAGCTGCGTTGTCAGTAGTGCAGGGCGCCGGCGCCGCCATCGCCGGCCTGGCGCTCGACCTGTGGCATGTCGTCGATCTCGGCGTCAGCATGGAGGCGATTCGCCAGCTCCCTCTCGGCAGCGTGCTCGCCGCCGAGGTGAACGACGGCGAGCGCGTCCCTGCCGACCCGTCGGCGCGGCGCTCCATGCGCGACCGGCGGCTGCCCGGGGACGGGGACTTCGACATCGCCGGCTTCGTCGCGGCCGTCAACGCCACCGGCTACCAGGGGCCGTGGGGGGTCGAGCTGCTGTCTGCCGCGATCGGCGACGTCGGCCCGGATGAGCTCGCCCGGCGGGCGTACCAAGCCACCGCGACGCTCCTTTGCTAGCGGATCACAGCGGCCCCAGCACGGCGTGGGGGTCGGCGTCCAGCGCCAGGGTCTCCAGCACCGTCAGGAGCCGACGTTCCTCGTACCGAAAGTGCGACTCCATGATCGCTGACGCACCCTCCAGGTGCTGGTCCAGCTCAGCGGGCGAGCCACGGCGGCCGACCGCCGCCCGCAGCTCGGTCAGCAGGTGCGCGATCATCGAGTGGTCCTGCCGCAGGTAGTGCAGCGTCTCGCGCAGGTCGGGGTGCTGCTCGGCGATCGCAGGGAACAGCGTCCGGTCTTCGCCCTCGTGGTGGGCGGTCAGTGCGGCGCAGAACCCCTGACAGAACAACCGCAGGTCTCGGGTCGCCGGCTCCGCCGGCTCGCCGTCGGCCAGGGCTTGCCTGGTCACAGCCAGCGCTTCACGCAACCTGTCATGGGTTTCGCGCAACTCCCGGCTCCAGGCAACCAGCCTTGCCTTCTCGCCCTCAGCCACTAAGGGCCCAGGCTACCGCGACGTCACGCCTGTTGCTCGAGGTGCCCGACCACGGTGCCGACGGGGTAAACCTGGCCGGCCTCGCCGACGTGGTGCAGGATGCCGGACGCGGGCACCTCCACGGCTACCTCGACCTTGTCGGTCGCGAGCACGTAGACGCTCTGCCCCTCCTCGACCCGTGACCCCGACGGAACGAGCCACTCGGTCAGCTCGCCCTCCTCCATCTCGGAGCCGGCCTGGGGGATGCGCAGCTCGATCACTTCAAGACCTCGCGTACCGCCTCGGCGATCGTCGACGCGTCCGGCGCGTGGACCCGCTCTAGCGACTGGGCGAACGGAACCGGGGGGAAGGCGCTCGCCACCCGGCGCACCGGCCGTTCGAGCTGCCCG
>CAZMXH010000099.1:0-9950 GCA_964570165.1 uncultured Actinomycetes bacterium | reverse complement strand
CCCGGCGGTCGGCCCCACCACCGCGGGTCGGCCTAGTTCTCTAGGTCGACGACCTCCTGGCCGGCGGCGATGAACGCCTCCCAGGCCTCGTCACCGCTGTAGCTGCCCTGGACCAGGCCGAGCACGACGTCCTCCATCGCGGTCCGAGCCGCGGAGTGCAGCGGGCCGTAGTAGACGGGGTCGTACGCCGCGACAGAGTCCGCGATGATCTGCCCGGTGGGCGCGTCGTTGAAGTACTCGTTGATGGTGTCCGCCACCGCCGGGTCCTCCTGCGCTACGGGTGAGCTCGGGAAGTTTCCGACCGCCTCCCAGGCTGCGAGCTGGCCCTCAGGGCTGGTCAGGAAGTCGACGAGCGCGGCCGCCTCCTCGGGGTGCTCGCTGTTGGCCGTCACACCGAGCCAGGAACCGCCCCAGTTACCGCCACCACCGCCGGGCACCGCCGTCAAGTCCCAGTTGCCGGCGTTCTCCTCGCCGGACCCACCTTCGATGACACCGGTCATCCATGCAGGGCAACCCATCGTCGCGTATCCGCCGGCACTCATGGCCGCGAACCATTCGTCGGTGAAGTTCTGGAGCGGTCCAACGGCGCCGAGGTTGTTCAACTCCTGCACGAAGTTGAAAGCCGTCTCGACCGCCGGCGACTCGGCGGCGACGTAGTTGTTCTCGCGGTCGAAGTAGCTGGTGCCATCGCCTGCGCCGGCCTCCTGGACCAGGCGGATGTTGTAGATCTGGTTGGGGCTGTCGACGAAGGTGGCGTCCACGCCCGACGCGGCGAACTGCTCCGCGACATCGAGGAAGTCGTCCCACGTAGCCCACAGTTCAGCGACCTCGTCCCGGTCAGTCGGGAGGCCGGCCTCTTCGAACAGGTCGGTGCGGTAGCACATCGCCATGCCGCCGACGTCGGTGCCCAGCGCGGCCAGCTTGCCGTCCGCGGTGTGACCGAGCTCCCACTTCCAGGCCGGGTAATCCGACTCGCGGGCGTCGAGGCCGTACTGCGCGAGGTCCACCCATGCGTCGTTCATGGCCATCATCTGGCCGACGCCCTGCTCCTCCACAGCAGCGATATCCGGGGCGTTGCCCGCGTCGAGCTGCTGGATCAGCGCCGGCCGGTACTCACGGTCGTAGTCATCGGTGGTGACCTGGTAGTCGACCGTGATGTTCGGGTTCTCGTCCATGTACTGCTGAACGAGATCGTCGTACCCGAACCCCTCGCCGCCGAAGACGGCTACGGTGAGAGTGATCGGCTCCCCGCTGTCTTCGGCTCCCTCGTCCTCGCCGTTCTCGCCCTCTTCAGCGGCCGGCGCCGTGCCCTCTTCCGCGCCGTCGTCTCCACATGCCGCCATGGTCAACGCCACGGCCACGAAGCCGACGATGGCGGCTCCTGTCCTTCGCTTTTGACGCACTGCTCACTCCCTGGTCTCGTGACCGGCGCCTATCCGGCACCGGCACCATGGACTTCCGTGAGAGCACCGTGGGAGCGCTCTCATCTCCGGTTCGTGAGATCAGTGTGGGAGCGCTCTCACTAAGCGTCAAGGGCCCGTTACCAAACGGTGACTGTCGCGTGTCGCCGGCGCCCTCAGGAGGCCTCGGGCAAACGCTGCTGGCCGTGGTGGTCGACGACCGGTCCGGACTGACTTGTCGGCACGGGCGCCAGCGGTGGTCCAGGCGGCCGAGCCTGCACCGTGATCCTGGGCACCGGCAGCAGCCTGGGCCGGAGGATCAGACCGTTACGCCTGGCCAGGGCCAGCGTTAGCAGAACCGCGCCGGCCACGGTGAGCCCTCCGCCGCCGAGCAGCGACCAGCGCGCACCCAGCATCTCGGCGACCTGCCCGATGATCGGCGCACCGACAGGGGTCCCGCCCAGCAGCACCATCACGTACAGCGACATGACCCGGCCGCGCACCTGTTTCGGGACGGTGTTCTGGACATAGGCGTTGGCGGCGGTGAGGACGGTCATCGCGGCGATGCCCATCGGCACCAGGGACACCGCGAACGCCTCGTAGGTAGGCATCAGACCGGCGACGATCTCCGTCGCACCGAACGCCACGGCGCCCACCACGACGAGACGCCGCCGCGGCACACCCCGGCGGCGCGCGGCGAACAACGCGCCAGACAGCGTCCCGACAGCCATGATCGAGCCCAGCACACCGTACTCCGACGGCCCCTTGCTGAAGACCTCCGACGCCATCAGGGCCGACGTCATCTGGAAGTTCATGCCGAATGTCCCGACGAAGAGCATGATGCCCATCAGCATCAACACGTCGGGCCTACCGCGGACGTAGCGGACGCCTTCGGCCAGGCGCACAAGCGGGCCGCCGTCCTCGGCGGTGCGCGGCGGCGCAGTGATCTTTCTGCGAAGCAGCGACAGTGCGACGATCGGCGCTGCGAAACTGAGCCCGTTGATGACGAAGACCCATCCGGTGCCGATGGCCGCGATCAACAGGCCCGCGGCGGCCGGGCCGAGCAGCCGGGCACCGTTGAACGACGCGCTGTTGAGCGCGACCGCGTTGGTCAACTCATCGGGCTTGACCAGTTCGGAGACGAAGGCCTGCCGCGCCGGGTTGTCCAGCGCCGCGGCCACCCCGAGCAGGAAGGCAAGCACGTACACGTGCCACACCTGGACAACGTCGGTGATCACCAGGATGCCGAGCGTCAACCCGATGCTGCCGAGAAAGGCGTTCGTCGCCTTCAGCAGGTGATGCTTCGGAAACCGGTCAGCGAGCAGCCCGCCCAGCGGTGCCACCAAGAGGAACGGCAGGAACTGCAACCCGGTGGCGATCCCGAGCGAGGCGGGCCCTGCGCCGAGCACCACGAGCACGAGCCAGTCCTGGGCCACCCGTTGCATCCAGGTGCCCACGTTGGAGACGAGCATTCCCAGCCAGTAGAGGCGGTAGTCGCGATGGCGAAGGGAGTGGAAGGTGGGGCTCACGAGCCTGCCAGCTTCTCGAGCAGCGGTACGGCCTGGCGGAGCACGTCCCGCTCCTCGGCGGTGAGCTCGCGCAGCCTCTGGTTGATCCACGCGTCCCGGCGCTTGCGGTCGGCCGCCAGGAGTCCCTCACCTTCACGGGACAGCCGCACGATGACCAGCCGCCGGTCGCTCGGGGCGGGCTCGCGAATCACGAGACCACGCTCCTCCAGGTCGGAGACGACCCGTGTCATTGAAGGCGGCTGAACCTGCTCAGCGGCGGCAAGTTCGCCAAGCGAGAGCGGGCCACGGCGCCGGAGCGTGCCGAGCGTCGAGACCTGGGTGAGTGTCAGGGACGTGTCCTCGCGCTCGCTTCGCAGCCGACGGGCGAGTCGCAGCACCGCGTTGCGGAGGGCACTGGCAAGCCCTGCTTGACTCCGGATCCTGGCGGCGTTGGACACGACCGTTAGCTTAACTCATTAGTCTAGCTAACTGCCAGTCGCTAATCGATAAATCGGTACTGACGCAGGACCCCGCGCGCAAAAAGCACGCTGTTGACGCTCAGCGGCCGAGGCCACCGGGGGGATGTCAGTCTCGGCGGGCACGCCGTCCGCGGTACTCGCCGGTCGAGCCGGAGCCCGGGTCTCGCCGTGCACGCCGCCCGCGGGTATGTGGTTTGTCCCCCAGCAGCAGGTCCGGTTCGTCCTCGTCAGTGCTCGCAGCCGGCTCGGAGGCCACGTCCTCGGACGGGAGGTCGGAGAAGAACTCGCTCACCAGGTCGGGCGCGGCTGGGGGCGGCCCAGGCTGAGCCGATTCCCGGGACGGAGGGGCAACCGACGTGTCGTGCTCGGCAGGCCAGCCGGTCTCGGGTTCAGAGCCCAACAGAGGTGGTGTGCTCTCCGGGGCCTCCGGCTCGGGTTCGTCGCGCAGGAACTCCACCGGAGCCGACGGCGCGGCGAACTCGCCGGTGGGGTCGAACTCCTCCTCCCGGCGCCGCGCCAACTCGATGTCACGGGGATGGCGCCTCGCGAGATCCGGCTCCGGCGAGTAGCCGGCCGGTGCCGCCGTCTGGTACGGCAGGCCCGGCTGCCCCGGCGGAGGACCGGGCGGCGCCGTTGGATCCTGGGCTTCGGGCGGCCACTGATCCTGCCACTGAGGTGCAGCGGGCGCAGGCGTGGACGGCTCCGGCCGGGGAGGCTGCTGGGCCGGTGCCTGCGGGGGCGGCGACGATGCCGGCTGGCGCGGCACGACGGGCAGGTCGCTGGTCGTCACGTAGCCGGGCGGCGGGCGGCCCTCTCGATAGTCATATTGATCACCGGGATATGGCACCTGTTCGACCCCCTCAGCGGTTCCGTAACCGAAATTGTCCCCAGGCTCCGCGTGCGCCGGCCCCTCGCGTGGCGGCTCAGCCGGCGGGTGGCGCTGGAGACGCTGATCTGCCGACACTCCCTCGGAGACGGTCAGCGGGTCCTCCGCTGCGAGCCCGTCCGGCTGCTCGGCATCCGGCCAGCCGTCGTCGAAACCGGCATCGGCCTCCTGCCGCAGTTCCTCCTCCGCGATCGCGTCCCGCCGCTTTCGGCAGTACTCGAGACCGATCAACCCGAACCCTACGCCGGCGAGGCACGTCCACAGCCACCAGCCGTTGTCCGCGGCGATCAGCGCGCCTCGCTGGAACGCCAGCACCACGAACGCCACGGCCCAGAGCACGGTAATGATCGCCACCGTCCGGACACCGTCCACGTCCAGCGGTTGGACCACCGGCGCGTCGCTCTGCCATTCGCGCCGCCTTCCCATACTCGCGAGAGTAGCCTGCCCGGCACGGCGAACGGGACCCGTGGGCCCTGCAGCTTTCCGCCGGCGCTACCTGGAGACCACGTAAGCGGCGCCCGTCTACGACCTGTCAGGCGCGGCCGCCCTATCTTGCGTGGTCAGGGTCTTGTCCGGCCTGGCAGGTCGCAATACGCGCGCTCGGCGAGCAGGGCCGGGACGGCCTCTGGGTCACGCAGCGCCTCGGCGAGGACCAGCCGCAGGTCCCACCGCCCGGCGGCCCACGCCACGCCCCGGGCCAGGCCGTCGGCCGTGGCCGCGTGCACCGTGCCCCGGCCGTCTACCCACCACTCGACCGAGCGGCCGGCCACCACCAGGTCGGAGTGCTCGACGTAGCGCTCCGGCGGGTCGGGAACGACCAGTCCCGCGACGTCCGGCACCGGGGTCTCGTCGCCGCCGGCGCTGGGCGACGGATCGTGAACCTCCGCGGCGAGCGGGACGTCGAGCAGCCGGGCCAGCTCGCGTGGCCCGGGCAACACGGCGGGCAGCCCGAGTTGCAGCCAGTAAGGGCCGTCGGCCACCACGACCTCGTCGGCCGGCGCGACACGCGTGCGGGCGCCGTCCGGTACCCGTACGACCGGCGGCGGGACCACGTCCGCTGGGTCCAGGCCGGCACCGACGAGCGCGGCGTAGATCGCCGCCAGCTCATCGGCTGCGATGTCGAGGGAAGCCTGCGCCAGCCGCTCCAGCAGCAGGTCCGGCTCCCGCACCAGGTCGCTGCTGGTGCGAGGGAGGCCGAGCGCCCGCACCGCGGCGTCATCCAGGGCGACGGGCAGCGGCGGCAGCACCTTGCGGACGATCGGCTCAGCATCGGGCGCGCACAGCGAGCCGAGGACGTGACCGCCCAGCCGGGCGTGGGTACGCAGCCACCACGCGGTGTACGGCCGCACAGCATGGCGGGTGCCATCGGCCAGCAGCACATGCGCCGGTTCTACCAACGCAGCCCTGGTCCGCGGATCGGAGGCCAGCTGCGGCAATGCCGCCTCCCAGGCGTCGTCCCGCACCAGTTCCAGGTCGCGTACCGCTCGCAGCTCCGCGACGACGGGCGGTAGCTGCTGCTTCGGCAAGCCAGACAGGACCGCGGCTATCCAACCGTCCTCATCGTCGAGGTCGTGCCACGCCTCTCCGTCCAACGTGACGTCGGCGACCTGCAGGACGCCGAACCCGTCTCGGACACCGACATGGCGCAGCACCTCACCGCCCCACCGCCGCAGCACGTCGGAGCCGACCGTGTATGTCGCCACATCAACGTCGAGCAGGTCGAGCACCGGCGACCCTGCGAGCCACAGCTCGCCTGCTGGGGCAGCCTCCCCGGTCGCGTCCGTCAGAACCGTCGCGGCGAGCCACGGCTCGTCGTCCACCGTCACGCCGGACGCGGCGACGAGGCGCAGCACCGACTCGGATACGGCGGGGTCGCCCGCCTCGACCGCGGTGCGCACCATCGGCTGGCGAAGCACGGCCCTAGGCGTAGCCTCCGCCGCGCCTAGGCGGAACAGCAGCGGGTGAACGGCGTCTGGTGCGCAGACCCGCAGGCCCAACGGCGCGAGGGTCTCGGCGTCCACCTCTCCGGTCGGCACCACGACACCTCGCGGTCCCCGGACGGTCCGGCCATCGGTGAGGGGCACGGGCAATGTCGCGAGCGCCTCGCGGTCCGCGCCGTCGAGCGCCGCGTACAGCCGGCGCCAGTCCCCCGGGTCGAGGGCAAGGTCGCCGAGCCCGTCGACAACCTCGCCAAGCGTCGTCTCGCGCGCCCCGAGTCGGCGCAGCGGCTCCTCCCGCCACCACAAGGGGTCCGGCAGGCCGGGAACATGCTCGGCGAGGGCGGCGGGATCAGCCGCGGAGAGCAGGCCGGTGACGAGGACCACGTCTCGCGGCGCAAGCCGGCCGGCCGCTCGGGGGCCTCCAGCGGCCGGGATCAGCGGCTCGGCGGCCAGCGCTGCGATCACCGCCGATCGCAGCCTCGCGTCGAGGGTGCCGGCCGGCAACGGCCCGGGTACGAGACCGAGCACGTCGGGCCGGTCAGCCAGTCCCGCCAGCAGTTCGGCGTAGGCACTGCCCACCTCGTCGGCCAACCGGTCGGTCAGGGGTCCAGGGTCGACCCGCCGGCGCGTGGAGTCCAGCGGAAAGGTCGCCAGCACGACTACCGGGAGGTTCGTACGCTCATCGGTCGGCGTCGGCGCGTGCACGACTCGCGGGACGGACGGCGGCAGCGCCACCGGGCTTCCCGCAGCGTCCAGCGGCACCGCAAGCAGCACGCTCCACCAGTCGGGCTCCTCGGCCGGACGGTCGGCAAGCAGCTCCGCAGGGACCTCGCCGGCGCGGTGTGCGACCCGCCACCGGGTCCGCCGGTCACCGTCGGAGACGACGATCTCCCGGCCTTCCCGGCGGGCTGTCAGCACCCGGCGCTCGCCGTCCACCTCCACAGCGACCTCGGACAGCGCCGGAAGCGCCAGCAGCAGCGCGTCGTCCACCGCGTCCAGCAACTGCCTCACGAGCTCACGCGCGCCGGCGTCGCGGAGCGGCACCACCACAAGGGTCTCGTAGCCGGCAGGAACGTCTCCGCTCCCGGGGAACGGCAGCCGCAGCACCGGGGCGAAGCCGCCCCGCCGATCCAGCTCGGCCTTCAGCCCGGGTACCGCAGCGGCTGCGGCAGCGGCCTCGGCCCGGGACCAGCGCACGCCCCCGGTGCTGGACAGCACGGCCGGTTCGTCCGACACGGCCAGCACCGCGGCGAAGCCGACGCCGAAGCGGCCCACGGTCCGCTCGCCGCGCTTCGCCGAAGCCCGCAGCGTGGCCAGGCCCTCCACCCCAGCCGGGTCGAGCGGCGCTCCGGTGTTCGCCGCGCGCAGCGTCCACCCGTCCAGCGCGAGGAGCAGCCGCCCTTCGATGCCCGCCCGGTGCGCTGCGTCCGCGGCGTTCTGTGCGAGCTCGATGACCACCCTGTCCCGGTACGCACCCCGGGCGAGTTCCTCTTCGGCGTTGGCGTCTTCGCGGAACCGGGCAGGCGATGCCGACCAGGCTTCCAGCACCGTTCGGCGCAGGCCGGCCGTGCCCAGCGGGTCAGGACCGCTCGTACTCCTCATCACCGCCATCATGAGGCACGACGTCGAGCGAAACGGTATCGAACACCGGTTCCGGCTGATCGACCTGGAGCTGCTCGACCCGGACGTCGGAATGCGCGCCGCAGCCATGGTCGTATGTCACGACGTGCCCATCGAACGGGGAACGCTCGTTCGCGCAGACGCCGAAGACCCGGCCGAGCGGCCCCGCCAGGAGCACCATGAAGCCGCAGGTCTCACAGGGAGCCGGGGCGGACTGCGCGATCTCGGTGTCGGGCCCTCCGATGCCCTCTCGCCAGCGTCGGGCGGCAGCGTCGCGACCCTCGGGCGAAAGCACCCACGCCCGGCCGAGCCCAAGCTCGTCGAGCACGTCGCGGACGTCGAGCGGCTCCGGCTCCTCGTCGGAACCGGCGTAGCCGGGTACCAGCCGCGGGTCGTCGTCGGTGGTCGGCATCAGGTCGCCGGGCCCCAGGTCGCCGGGCTCCACCCGCTGCTCCCACGGCACCCACGGTGGGGCCAGCACGGCGTCCGGCCCCGGCAGCAGAACGCATTCGCTGACGGTGACGACCTTGGCACGGGCGGCCCGGGAGACCGTGACCGACCAGCGCCAACCGCGGTAGCCCGGCGCGGTGCACTCGAACAGGTGCGTGACGACTCGCTCGCCCTCGACGTCGTAGCCGAGATGCTCGCCGACCTGGTCGGGACCGGCAGTGTCGATCGCTGCGGCACGGGCCATCTCGACGGCCTCGGCGCATGCGGTGTCTGCCCTGGGCGCGCGTCCACGCGAAGGTGCGGGGCTCACAGCCGATGATTGTCGCAGGTGACGGCACTTCGGTGCCACTCGCCCGGAGAGCGAGGCGCACCGGTCGCTCCCGCGCTCATCGGTGTCGAGAGCGCCTGGGCTCATGCGGTTTGATAGATCCGTGGTGAGGCAGGCAGGCCGCCCGGAGTCGGGCCAGGACGACTCGGGCCGAGTGCGCCGCGTCGCCGGGGTCTCCGCCCGTGCTGCCAGGATCGCCGCCGCGTCCACCTCCAAGGTCGCCCGCGGTGCGGCAACCTCGACTACCCGGGCTGCTCGCAAGGGCGTCGCACGGGTGCGGCGAGCCACCAACGCGCAGGGGGCGGGCGAGTCGGGGCTCAGCCGAGTCATCGAGCTCAACGGCGTCAACGCCGTCGGCGACACGCTCGTGACGATCGCCTTAGCCGACACGCTGTTCTTCTCCGCGGCGACATCGGAGGCCCGTAGCCAGGTCGCGCTCTACCTGCTGGTCACGATGGCGCCGTTCGCGGTGGTCGCGCCGGTGATAGGGCCGTTCCTGGACCGGTTCCGGCACGGTCGCCGGTGGGCGATCGGTACCTCGACGTCGCTGCGCGCCTTCCTCGCCTGGGTGATGGCCGGCAGCGTCGTAGGTGGCGACCTGTGGCTCTATCCGGCCGCGTTCGGGGTGCTGGTGGCATCGCGTGCGTTCGCGATCGCGCGGGCTACCGCGGTCCCGCGGGTGCTGCCAGAGTCGATCGAACTGGTCACTGCGAACTCCCGGCTGACGTTGGCCGCCGTCGCCGGTGCCGCTGTCGCCGCGCCGGTCGGCATTGGGCTCTCCGTGCTCGGCGGCGCGAACTTCCCGCTCTACCTGGCATTTCTCGCGTACATCGCCGCCACCGTCCTGGCCATCCTGCTCTCGCCCAAGGTCGACTCAACGGTCGGAGAGCGCGACGCGTCGCTGCGCGAGGGCATCGCGGCCCCCGGCCGGCCGTACCGGGTAGGGGCGGGGGTCGTCCGCGCGCTGCGGGCGAACGCGGCGTTGCGCGGCTTCAACGGGTTCCTCACTATGTTCGTGGCCTTCCTGCTCCGCGAGTCGCCGGTTGCCGGGCTGCCGGACACGGTCGCGATCGGAATGCTGGTGGCCGCTGCCTGGCTCGGCAGCACGACGGGGACGACCCTGGGCGCATTCGTCCGAGCCCGTAACCCAGACCGGATAGTGCTGGCCCTCGTCGGGCTGGCGGCGGTCGTGGCCGCCGTCACGGCGGTGCTGTGGGGCCTTGCGATGGTGCTCATCGTGGGCCTGACGGCTGGGTTCGGCCAGCAGGTCGGACGTCTGTCGCTCGACGCGGTCGTGCAGCGGGACGTCCCCGAGCAGGTCCGGACGAGTGCGTTCGCC
>CAZMXH010000098.1:8645-9989 GCA_964570165.1 uncultured Actinomycetes bacterium | reverse complement strand
ATCTTCGCGCTCGCGGAGGTGTGGTGGGAGCTGTCGCTCCTGATCGTGATCATGCTGCTCGGCCACTGGATGGAGATGCGCGCGATCGGGCAGGCGCAAGGCGCGCTCGCTGCGCTCGCGGAACTGCTTCCGGACGAGGCCGAGCGGGTGAACGAGGCCGGCGAGGTGGAGACCGTTCGGATCGGCGACCTCGAAGTCGGCGACGTCGTGCTGGTACGGCCCGGCGGACGGGTACCTGCCGACGGGACGATCGTCCAAGGAGCGGCTGCGCTGGACGAGTCGATGATCACCGGGGAGTCGACCCCCGTGCATCGCGGCGACGGCGACAAGGTGATCGCCGCCAGCGTGTCGACCGACAGCTCCATCCGGGTGCGGGTCGACGCGGTAGGCGAGGACACGGCCCTGGCGGGCATCCAGCGGTTGGTGGCGGAGGCGCAGGAGTCCAAGTCGCGATCGCAGGTGCTGGCCGACCGGGCCGCGGCGTTGCTGTTCTACGTCGCAGTCGCGGTGGCTGCCGTGACCGTCGCAGTGTGGTCACTCCTCGGCGAGCCGGACAATGCGCTCATGCGGTCGGTGACCGTCCTGATCATCGCATGCCCCCACGCGTTGGGCCTGGCGATCCCGTTGGTGACATCGATCTCGACGTCGAAGTCTGCCCGCAACGGCATCCTGGTGAAGGACCGGCTCGCGCTGGAGCAGATGCGCAACGTTGACGCGGTGCTGTTTGACAAGACCGGCACCCTCACGAAGGGCGAGCACGCGGTGACCGGCATCGCGACCGCTGGTGCTGACGAGGATGAGTTGCTGGCGCTGGCCGCGGCCGTGGAGTCGGACAGCGAGCACCCCCTCGCCCGGGCGATCGTCGCCGCCGCTCGGGGCCGCGACCTCGCGCTGCCTGCGGCCAGCAACTTCACAGCGATGTCCGGCAGGGGCGTGACGGCAGAGGTCGACGGTGAAACGGTGGCGATCGGCGGACCGGCACTGCTGCGGGAGCGCGGAGTGCAAGTACCGGAGGCGCTGCACGAGACCATCGCCGACTGGCGCGAGCGCGGCGCCGCAGTGCTCTATGTCGTCCGCAGTGACCGAACCGTCGGAGCACTGGCACTGGAGGATCAGGTACGCGAGGAGTCGCGGGCCGCGATCGATGCGCTGCACCAGCGTGGCGTCACCGTCGCGATGATCACCGGGGATGCCGAGCAGGTAGCCAAGGCCGTCGCCGCGGATCTCGGCATAGACGAGGTGTTCGCAGAGGTGCTGCCGGAGGACAAGGACAGCGTCGTGGCCGACCTTCAACAGCGCGGCCACACGGTTGCCATGGTCGGCGACGGCATCAACGACGCCCCG
>CAZMXH010000098.1:0-8635 GCA_964570165.1 uncultured Actinomycetes bacterium | reverse complement strand
GCATCGCCATCGGCGCCGGCACCGATGTCGCAATCGAATCCGCCGGCATCGTGCTTGCCTCGGACGACCCTCGGGCCGTCGTCGCGGTGCAACGGCTGTCGCGGTCCAGCTATCGCAAGATGCTGCAGAACCTGTGGTGGGCCGCCGGGTACAACCTGATCGCGATCCCGCTCGCGGCGGGAGTGCTCGCCTGGGCGGGCTTCGTGCTGCCGATGGCGGTCGGGGCCGTCCTGATGAGCATGTCCACCATCATCGTGGCCATCAACGCCCAGTTCCTGCGCCGCGTCGATCTGCGCCCAGAGGCCTTGGCAACGGCGTGACCCACTCGGTGTGGGTGATCGCGATCGGACTCGCGAGAGTTCCTCACTGCTGATCTCTGTTATGTGAACCGTAGATTCAGCTGACTTCTCGTTTTTTATCCGTGTTCGCGGGGTGTATCGTCTTCTTGATGTCGCAATCTCGGTTCTGCAGCCGCCGTCTGGGGCTGCCGGTGCTAGCGATGATTCCGGCGCTGATGGTGGCGTGTGGCGCCGAGGACGACCCGGGCGGTTCGGCCACGGCGGATGGTGATGGCGTGGCGGGGACGGTGACGGTGCTGGCTGCAGCGTCGCTGACCGATGCCTTCGAGGCCTTGGCTGACGAGCTTGCGGACGAGTACCCCGACCTGGAGATCGTGCTCTCGTTCGGCCCGAGTTCCGGGCTGGTGGAGCAGGTGCTGGCCGGGGCACCGGCCGACGTGCTGGCCACCGCCGACACCAGGACGATGGACAAGGCGGTCTCCGATGGCGCTGTCGAGGGCAAGCCGGTGGTGTTTGCGCGGAACACGTTGACCCTCGCGGTGCCCGCCGGCAACCCCGGCGATGTCGCGTCGCTGGCCGACCTGGCCCGTGAGGATCTGCGGATCGCGTTGTGCGAGCCTCAGGTGCCGTGCGGCGCGGCCACGGAGCGGTTGCTGGACGTCGCTGATGTCGCCGCTGCGCCGGACACGCTGGAAAACGACGTCCGGGATACGGCAGGCAAGGTGGCGTTAGGCGAGGTGGACGCGGCGCTGATCTACCTTACCGACGCCGCCGCCATGGCCGATCAGATCGACACCATCGACATCCCGGAGGCGAAAGAGGTGGTCAACGACTATCCGGCCGCGGTGCTGTCCGGCGCAGCCAACCAAGCGGGTGCCGAGGCGTTCGTGGCGTCGCTGACCGGTGAACCGGGCCGCCGGATCCTCGGCCAGGCGGGATTCGTGCTCCCATGACCCGTGCCGCGACGGAAGGCCCGGCGGATACCCGCATCCCGGTCGCTCTGCTGATTCCCGCGACGCTTGGGCTCGCGCTGCTCGTCATTCCGTTGGTAGGCCTGACGATCCGGGCGCCGTGGCCGCGGCTCATCGAGATCCTGACCTCGGGGGCGGTGCTGTCCGCGCTGCGACTGTCGCTGGTGACCGCGTCGGTCGCGACGTTGATCTGCCTCGTGCTTGGGGTTCCGCTGGCCTGGCTGCTGGCTCGCAGCGCCGTGCCGGGACGGGCGGTGCTGCGCGGGCTGGTCACCGTACCGCTCGTGCTGCCACCGGTGATCGGCGGGATCGCCTTGCTGGTGGCGTTCGGCCGCACAGGGGTGGTGGGACGCTGGCTCGACGAGTCGGTCGGGGTCAGTTTGCCGTTCACCACGGCGGCGGTCGTGCTAGCCCAGTCATTTGTGGCGATGCCGTTCCTGGTGATCGCCGTGGAGGGTGCGCTGCGCAGCGCCGATCGCCGCTACGACGACGTGGCGGCCACCCTGGGTGCGTCCCGCTGGACCACGTTTCGCCGGGTCACGCTGCCCGGCGTGTTGCCGGGGGTGGTCGCCGGGGCGGTGCTGTGCTGGGCACGGGCCTTAGGCGAGTTCGGCGCCACCATCACGTTCGCGGGTAGCTTCCCCGGCGCGACCCGTACCCTGCCCATCGAGGCGTACGTGGCGATCGGAGCCGGCGACACCGACGTCGCAGTGGTGCTGAGCCTGCTCATGATCGCGGTGGCGGTCGCGGTTCTGGTCGGGCTACGTGAACGGTGGCTGGCGGCCTGATGAGCCTCTCCGCATCGGTGCGCGTCCACCGCGGAGCTTTCACGCTCGACGTGACCCTTGCGGCGGAACCGGCCGAGGTGGTCACCGTGCTCGGCCCGAACGGCGCGGGCAAGTCCACCTTGCTCGCCGCCCTTGCCGGGCTTATCCGCCCGGACGATGGGCGCATCTTGCTCGACGGGCGGACCCTGGTCGACGTCGCCGGAGGAACGCATCTGCCTCCTCAGCACCGGCGGATCGGCCTGGTGCTACAGGACTATCTGCTGTTCCCGCACATGAGCGCCCTGGAGAACGTGGCGTTCGGGCCCAGGTCCAGGGGCGCAAGCCGCCGCCAGGCACGAGCGGTGGCCGGTCAGTGGCTGGACCGGCTGGGGATCAGCGCCCTGGCCGGCCGGCGCCCACACGAACTGTCCGGCGGCCAGGCCCAACGCGTTGCGCTGGCGCGCGCGCTCGCCGCCGACCCGCAGCTACTGCTACTCGACGAACCGCTCGCGGCGCTCGACGTCGGAACCCGGCCGACCGTGCGTGCCGACCTGCGAAGACACCTTGCCTCGTACCAGGGATGCACGCTGCTGGTCACCCACGACCCATTGGAGGCGCTCGTCCTGGGAAACCGGATCGTCGTCATCCAGGACGGCCGAATCGTGCAGGAAGGTACTCCGGACGATGTTGCCCGGCACCCCCGCACCGACTACGTGGCCCGACTGGTCGGGCTCAACCTGCTCACCGGGCACGCCACCGGCCAGCTCGCCGACCTCGGCGGCGGCGGTCGCGTGGTGCTGCCGCACGCCATGACCGGACCGGTGCACGCGGTGTTCGCGCCGACCGCTGTCACCCTGAGCCTGCACCGGCCGGACGGCTCGGCCCGCAACGCCTGGCCGGGCCGGATCAGCGACATTGAACGTCACGGCGACCTCGTCCGCGTCACCATAGACGGAACCGTCCCCATCCTCGCCGACATCACCCCGCTGGCCGTGACCGAGCTGAACCTCGCACCCGGCGCTACCGTGTGGGCCACGGTCAAGGCCAGCGAGGTATCGGCCTACCCGGCGTAACGCCGCGCCACAAAGGGGTCGCACTACCATGCCACCTGTGCCCAGCTACCGCATCAGCGAAGCCGCAGTTCTGCTGGGCGTCAGCGACGACACGATCCGGCGCTGGGTCTCCGTCGGCCGCCTCCAGGCCCAGCGGGACGACGCGAACCGCCAAGTCATCGACGGCGAGCAACTTGCCGCCTTCGCCCGCGAGCAGGTGCACAACGCCGGCGGTGGCCGGGCCTCGGCGCGCAACCGGCTCACCGGGATCATCACCGACGTGCGCACCGACGGCGTGACCGCCCAGATCGAGATCGCCGCCGGACGCTACCGACTCGTGTCACTCATGACCCGCGAAGCCGTTGACGAGCTCGGCCTGCGGCCCGGTGTCCGTGCTGTGGGTGTGGTGAAGGCCACATCGGTGATCGTTGAACTCGACACCAACTCGGGCTGACACCCTTGAGGACCAGATCTTGACATGACTTCCACCCGAAGAGTTGAGGTTCGCCGCGCGATGACGGCGGACGCTGGCGCGGTTGGGCGCCTGCTGTTCGACTTCAATACGGAGTTCGAGACACCCACGCCCTCCGCGGAGGAGTTCGCTTCCCGATTCGAGAGGCTGCTAGCGCGTGACGACGTGCTCGTGCTTCTGGCTGAAGGTCCAGAGCCTGTCGGGTTCGCCTACCTCACGCTGCGCCCCACCCCGTACGGAGACGGCCCACTCGCACAGCTCGAGGAGCTCTACGTCCGTCCGCCATTGCGTGACCAGGGCATCGGTACCGCTCTGCTCAACGCGGCGCTCTCCGATGTATCGGAGCGCGGGGCGATCGAGATGCATATCAACGTCGACGAGATCGACGTCGATACTCGCCGGTTCTATGAGCGGCATGGGTTTGTGAATATCGAGCCCGGCGCGGACTACCGGATGCTCTGCTATATACGGCAGCTCTGACGCGGCACGAGTGGCGCCGCCTCGCTAGCTAACGGTCGCCCCTGAGCATCGACGTCAGCACCCGCAGAGCTAGGGCGCCGCCGGCGATGAGCAGGTTGTAGGCCAAGAGCTGGTAGAAGCTCAGGCCCCCCGTCACCTGTGGTCCGCCTTCGATGCCGAGCAGGATGGCGGCGACGACGCCGGCGGCCGCCGCGAGGATGGTCATGAGAGTCTGGTGCACGAGTCGGGTGACCACGCGGCGGTCTCGGGCGTCTGCGAACGGACGCACGCCGGTGGACAGGCGGCCGGTCTCCAGGGCGCTTGTGATGCGATCCAGGCGGCGCGGGAGGCGCCGCACGATCGGCAACACCTTGAACGCCTCAGCGATAACGGGCCATTTGCTGCCGTCACCTACCGGTGCTCGCCGGTCGGAAGAAGGGCGGCTGCGTCGACGGGCAGGCCTTCACGCGGACGCGAGGGCGAGGTCACCGCCATGCCCCTGAGTATGCCCGGAACGCAGTCGGCCCACCCTCCCAGAATCGTGGGACTGTCTGAGCCTCGCTGTGCCGCCGTACGCAGCAATCGCGGTCAGGCACCAGCGTTGATCACACAGAACAGGTTCCCATCAGGGTCCGCTAGCACCACAAAGTCTGCGCCTTCGGGATAGTCCCACTCGACTCGCGTCGCACCGAGCGCGAGCAGCCGCTCCACCTCCGCACGCTGCTCTTCTTCGTCGGCAGCCCAGAGGTCTAGATGCGTGCGGTCGTCGATGTCGAGGTGCAGCCTTGGTGCACCCGGCTCATTCGGCACTAGGAAGTCGGGGTTGGCGGCGGGCTCGTAGCCCAATGCCTGCCCCCAGAACTCGGCAGCGCGGCGGGTGTCGGACACGTTTAGGACAATCGCTCCGATGCGGACCATGACCAAAAGGTACGTCGTGGCACATGGCATACGCCGCCGTCGCTATCACCTCGGAAGCTGAGCTCTCGGGTCGCGCGTGTGCGCCCCCGCCTATGTTCGGGATGCGTGGGACTGCGTCAAGGCAGCCACTAGGGTGAGTACGAGACCGGTGAACGCGACGGCGGGCAGCAGCGATGCCGCGACCACGGTGCGCATGGCGTCGCCATGGCTTTGTCGCGACGGGCGAGGGCCAAGGGTCCGAGAAGTTCGCGTGAACATTCTGTTCCCCCTTGGCTATTCGCGGCTCACCAGCCGCTGGGGCACGCGCACAGCGCCGTGACCGATGAGCGATCCCACACAGCCAGCGTCACGCTCATCTCAAGGCGGGTAGGGCCAATGGCCCTGCAGAGCGGGGAGGATCGCGCCGTGGACGGGACTTTCGGCGCTGCGCCGGCTGAACTCGCGCACCTAGCGTGCTTAGCAAGGGCGCGCGGTTTCTCCGCCGTCGTTCGAATCGGGGTCGCGCGCCGAACCAAAGGGGACGTGTCATGGCCCACACCGCGGGATCCGTTCAGTCACACTCGGCGACCCACCTGCCAAGGCTCGCAGCACAGCGCAGTCGCGGCGTCGGGAGAGCCGCAACCCGATTGGCGTGGCTGGTTGCCGCGCTGGCACTGGTAGCGTCGCTGGCCGGGCTGCTCATCGATGGCGTATACACCGGCGCGGCATCCACCGCGGAGATGTTCCGCGGCTACGACCTGGTGACCGCCGTTGTCGTAGTGCCCAGCATCGGTATCGCCTTGCGCTTCTCCCAGCGCGGTTCGGTCCTGGCACACCTGGCCACTGCCAGCCTGCTCGCCTATCTCGTCTACACCTACGCCTACTACCTGTTCGGAACCGGGTTCAACGACCTGTTCCTGCTGCACACCGCCGTCTTCGCAACCGGCCTGTCGGCTCTCGTGCTGGCCGTCACCGCCACCGACATCACCTCGGTCGCACACCGGTTCGGCGACCGGACGCCGGTTCGGACCATCGCCACCATCCTCGGCGTGCTCGCGGTCGCTCTCGGCGGCATGTGGGTCTACTTCGCCACTGACAACGCCGTCACCGGCGACGTGCCCGCCGGCAGCCAGCTCGTCGAGACCGACACCATCGTGCACCTGGGGATGGCGCTCGACCTGAGCCTGCTCGTACCGCTGTACGCCGCTGCGGCCGTGTTGCTGTGGCGCCGCGTCGCGTGGGGATACCTGCTCGCCACCGTCGCCCTGGTCGCCGGGCTCCTGCATCAACTCAGCTACATCGTGGCCATGCCATTCCAGGTCGCGGCCGAGATCCCCGCAGCCGTCTCCTACGATCCCGCCGAACCGGTCATCGTGCTGTGCTACCTGGTCGGGACGGCACTCCTACTCCGCGGCGTTCGACGTACCGCAACGGCCGACGACGGGCCGGCGTCGTAGCCCGGATCCCAGCAGCCCTTCGCTGATCTCATAGGCCAAGGTGGGCTCCATCGCTCCCACCTGACTCTGCCTCAGTCTGTCACGGAATGAACCGTCCTCCCGAACCAGTTGGTCCACACTCACTCGACCGTCAGTTCTCCGGCTGCGCCGGCGCGGCCCGTGCCGCCATTGCGGACGCATGTAATGAGCCAGCAGGATCCCGAGCGTCAGCGCCGGCCAGCTCGGCTGCTGAGCCGCTTGCGGGACGCGGACATTCCAAAACCTGGCTCATAGCCGGATTCACCGCAAAAGAGGAGCAAGATTGCCATGGAAATCACAAGAAAGCCCGCGCCGCCGACCGGCATACGCCGGCTGCTCTGGCGCCTGCCGATCCATCTCTACCGCATGCATCTCGGTTGGTTACTGGGTCGTCGTTTGATGCTGCTCACACACACCGGCCGGATCTCGGGCAAGAAGCGTCAAGCGGTCATCGAAGTCGTCGAGCACGATCCGGGCGACCGCAGCTACATCGCCGCGTCCGGCTTCGGTTCCCGCGCCGACTGGTACCAGAACGTGCTCGCGACACCGTATGTCACGATTCAGGTCGGCAGGCACACCATGGCGGCGACTGCTACTCCGCTAGACGCAGATGACGGCGCCGAGATCATGGCGCGCTACGCGCGCCGCCACCCCGCTGCGGCCAAGCAGTTGTGCCGGATCATGGGCGTCTCGGTCGACGGCAGTGTCAGCGACTACCGTGCAGTCGGACGCTACATCCCCTTCGTGCGATTCGTGCCGCGGACGCTGGCATCTCCGTCCTCGAACTAGTGCTGCCTGATTGGCGGCTCAAACATCGTAGGAGCCACGCCGGAGTCCGGCGGATCCGGCCATCAAGCAATCAGCCGGGCGATATGCCAGCGGATCGAAGCCCGATCCGGCACGCGGGTCCTCGTCAACGGAGCCTCCGGCGGCGTAGGCACGATGGCCGTCCAGATCGCCAAATCCCTGGGCGCTGAGGTCGCCGGAGTGTGCAGCACCCGCAACCTCGATCTGGTCCGATCCCTCGAAGCCGACCACGTCATCGACTACACCACCGAAGACTTCACCCGGAGTCAGCTGCGGTACGACGTCATCATGGACAACGTGATGAACCACTCGCCAGCGGCCACCGCGCGGGTGCTAGCACCACACGGCGTGCTCATCCCGAACAGCATCGGGATGACCGGAGGACTGCTCGGCAGCCTGCCCAGGATGGGGCGGGCCACCCTGACGGGCATGGGTCCCACCAACGTCAAGCTCGTCACTCAACCGTAAACCCGGAGAACCTCAAAGCGCTCGTCCGCCTTCTCGAATCCGGCCAGGTCAAGGTGATCATCGACAAGACCTTCCACTCGACCAGGCTGGCAGCGCCGTCGCGCACATGCTGGGACACCACGCGGCAGGCAAGGTCGTCATCACAATGTGGACCAGCGACCCCCGGTCCCGCGATTCAAGCACCGGGCTCGTTGCCTCTGCCACCCACCATGCCGCCACCAGCGCACGAGACGGCCGCAGGCGACGAGCGCCTCACCGACGCGCACCACAAGCGTACGTCGCGGGCCTAGGCCGCCTAGGGCTTAGCCACAGGTGGAAGTGGCCGGTTGCTGCGGATCACGCCACGCGGATCACGTTCGGACTTCATCGCGCTCAACCTGGCGAGCACCTCCGGCCGATACGCCTGCTCGGCGGATTCGGCGAAGTTCGCAAACGCTTTGCCGGAGCTGTACGGCGCCATCGCCGCGCCGACCCGTTCCACCAGCTTCTCGATCGGACCGGCGAGTTCGGGCGTCACCATGGCGCTGCACATGAGCATGAACGGCTCATCGACGTATCCGACCGCACCGTGCCCAGCCACCGGCCTGGCCAGCGCGCCACCGAGGCCACGCAGATGCGTCACGGGGAGCCCATCCGGGTCGCCCAGCCCGATCGCCTCAGTCAACGCGGCGGCAGCCTGCTCATCGAATCCGGTCAGCAGCGTCGTGTCGTGGCGCGCCGGAATTGGATCGTCAGGCTCGGCCGCGATGTCGCCGATGTGCGCGAGCGCCACCGGGCCGAGCGTATCGACTATGGGCCCAGGTCCGGGGACACGCCGCAGCGGCTCGAGATGCTCCTTTGCCTCGTCGGCCTGGCCAAGGAAGGTCAGATCGACTGCCGCCGACCAGCGGCCGCGCAACGGCTCCGGCACGAAGGGGACGTCGGGCAGGTTGAACAGCCAGGCCCAGGCGGTCAGCTCGTCCGGTGCC
>CAZMXH010000097.1:0-10009 GCA_964570165.1 uncultured Actinomycetes bacterium | reverse complement strand
CACAGGGGCTCTCCAACGCAGAGATCGCCTGAGAGCTGTACATAGCCGCGGCCACAGTGAAGACCCACGTCGCCCGGATCCTCACCCAGCTCGGCGTCCGGGTCCGGGTGCAGGCTGTGGTTGTTGCCTACCGCAGCGGCCTGATGACCGGCTGACCCATTTCATCTCCGGCATCGATGCTCAACCACCAGCGGGGGTAGCTCAGGTCGAGCCGCGTGGTGGAGCCGACACCAGCCCAGGTGGGGGTACCTGGCGGCTGGTTGCGGTAGATGCCGCGGGCCGCGGCGACGACGCGGTCGTACTGGGTGGGCCACTCGATGGCCGCTGCGATCTCCTCGAGCACCTGCCGATCCCGTCCCAGCACGTGGTCGATGATCTCCACCGACGGTAGAGAGTGCCGCTTGTCGGTATTGCAGCGGGCGCATGCGAGAACGAGGTTGGCAAGGCCGTCGATGCCGAGTACCGACCAAGGCAGCACGTGGTCGACCGGGCTGCTTCTGCCGAGCTCCCGGTTACAGTAGAAGCACCGCGGGCCGAAGGCGTCCTTCAGCGGTGCGCGCACCACGGACAGCCCGATCCGCTCACGGCCGAACAGATGGCCGGCCACGTCAGGGACGTCCTGCTCGAGGAATCGGTTCATGCGGCGGACGTCCTCAACCCACATGATCTCCAGCGCCGGCTTGAGCAGCCCTGCCAGCCTGGCCAGCCCTGTTGCGACACCGGGCTTGAGCGTGATCGCATCGTTCATGGCCCGCAGGGACCGCCGCGTGATCTTGTCGTGCAAGGGGGTGTCGTCGTACAGGAAGCAATCGCTCGACGTCGTGCCGGGGAGCCGCTGGAGACGGTGCAGCGGCTGTTGAGCGAGGCACAGTGTGATCGTCTCGATCGCCTCGTCGTACGCCGCCGGCGCCCGAGCCCGCGCGACGGCCAGCGAGGTGCCGGACGTGTCCACGCCCGCCCGCCGCCTCAGTTCCAGGGCCGCCTGCGGGATCCGCGCTCGTTCCTGGGTGGACTGCCTCAGCTGTCTACCTTCAAAGGGCCGCACCTGTTGCCAGTACAGCTCCAGCACCCGGTGCGCCAGGTCGGGGATCGGGACGGTCAATGTGTCCGCGGGATCGTCGGGGGCGTGCTCGATCGCGTAGTCGATCAGTGCCATCAACGTCGCCAGCTTGTACGTGGCGGTCCGAAGTCCCGTCTCCAGGATCGCCACGATGCGCTGACCGAGCAGGAGTGGGTCTGATCGACTGTCGGACATCACCGGCAGTATTGCCTACGTACACGCCGATGTCGCTGATTGCGAAGGGACGCCGATGGGCAAGCTGGTACGCGACCGGATTCCCGAGCTCATCGCGGCCGAAGGCCGGACGGCGACGGTCCGAGTCCTCGAAGACCAGGCCTACGAGACGGCCCTGCTTGACAAGCTGGTCGAGGAAGCAACGGAACTCCGCGACGCAGAACCACGCCACCGCTTGGACGAAGCCGCCGACGTCTACGAGGTCCTTCTAGCCATCCTCGCGCGGCATGGCCTGGACGCAACCGACCTCGAAGCCAGGGCTACCGAGAGGCGCAAGGCGCGCGGCGGCTTTACCAAGCGCTGGTGGTGGGAGCCAGACGCCTGAGGGACAGCACGCGACAAGAGTCGCCTCCGCCCCTTCCGTCGCCGTGCGAACAGTGCGAACAATGGTGGCGACGCGCTCGGGCAGCTGTGGCGTGGGCGGCCCCGGTAGGGTGCGAACGGAACGCAACCGCTGCAAACCCAGGGTGAACGCTTCGCGGACGATGAGTAACGGCGAGACGGCACTCCGGTTCCACGAGCAGACTGAGAACAGGCTGCGGCGAGGCACGAGACCGCGCGACGTGGCTGAGTTCATCCCCATGGATGCGGGCAACCAGCCGCTCCCGTTCAAGCGCTATCGCAACGTCACGCTGCGGGAGCTTCCCGCCGACCTGCTGCCGAGCACACCGCCAGCGACCGATGTTCTCGCCGGCCGCGGCCGAGCCGAGCCGACACCGGTCGACTGCCGCCTGGTGGCTGCGCTGCTGTTCCTTTCGGCTGGGGTGACGCGCATCATCCGTCACGGCCAGGGCCGTACGTGCTTTCGGGCCGCTGCCTCGGCAGGTAACTTGCACCCGTTGGAGACGTATCTGGTCTCGGGAGACCTGCCCGGCCTCGACGCTGGCGTGTATCACTTCGCGCCGGACGCCTTCGCGCTCGAGGTGCTGCGAGACGGCGACCACCGCGGTTTCCTGGCACATGCGGCCGCCGATGCCAACCTCAAGACCGCTCCGGCGGCGCTTGTGGTCACCGGGATTCCGTGGCGGACGGCGTGGAAGTACGCGGAGCGGGGCTGGCGGCACGTTTACTGGGACGCGGGGACGATGCTCGCCAACCTGCTGGCGGTGGCCGAGGCACATGGCATCGGCGTGCGCCTCCTGTTCGGCTTCCAGGATGACGCGCTGTGCCGGCTCCTCGGTGTCGACGGAACGACCGAGTTCCCCGTCGTGATCGCATCGCTGGGAGCACCGGCCGCAGTCGAGAGCGCGGACTCAGCCGGACCTCCAGCACCGCTCGAAGAGCTGAGGCTCGCGACGACGCCACTGTCGCGAGCGCTTATCGAGTTTCCCCTCGTCACCGCCGCTCAGCACGCTGGCATCCTCGGCGACACGGACCAGGTGCGGGCGTGGCGGGAGTCGCTGGACGGGGCTGCGCAGGCGACGTCAACGGTTGCTGAGCCTTCGGTTCGATCGGCGGCCGGAGACACCATCGAGACCGTTATCAGGCGGCGAGGCTCGACCCGCGCCATGCGGCATGCCACCGTTCCCGCCGATCTCCTGAACTGGGCAATGGCCTGCGCGACCCGGCCCACGCCCACCGACGCCCTGCCCGCCAGCAGCACGCTGCTGACCCATCACCTCTCGGTCCACGACGTTGCCGAGAGCGAGGCTGGTTTCTACACCTGGGCCGACGGCACGCTGACGCTTCGCCGGCCCGCGTCACGCACCGAGGCACGGGCCACTGCCGCCCACCTGTGCCTCGATCAGCCGCTGGGCGGCGACTCCGCCTACACGCTCTTCGCCTGCGCCGACCCAGATCGAAGCCTGAGCATCCTCGGTGACCGCGGATACCGGCTGATCCAGACAGAGGCCGGCATCGTCGTGGGACGGCTGCAGCTGGCAGCGTACGCACTCGGTTACGGGGCGACAGGACTCACCTTCTACGACGACGAGGTACGAGCAGCGTTCGGAGCGCCGCCGCTGTGCATGATCGCCTGCGCAGTCGGCGTCCCGGCCTATCGGTCGGTCCCCGGCGGCACACCGGGGCATCCGACCGAACTGGTACGCTAGCGGCCCTTCGTGATCATGTTGGCTGCCTGCCGTTGGTAGCGGGCGGCGCGGGCTCGGGCTTGTGCAGTACCCCGTTCAAGGCGTGTTCGGGCGGCTTGCGGTGCCCCAGGGGTTCAGCTCGACGTAGGCGGGTTGCCACTCGTCGCGGTACGCGTTACGCAGCGGTTCCGGCAAGAGCCCGAGGATGTACGCGACATGCTCGGGGCGCGTGTCGTCGAGCAGCCAGGGCAGGTAGCGGGGGGTGTCGTCTCCGATCTGGTCCCGCTGGATCTCGCCGAAGTGCTGCCACTGCGCCTCGGTCAAGGTGGCGTCGATCAACGCCAGCGCCTCGGCCTCCTCGTGCTTGAGGTGCCCGGTCAGGTTGGTGAGCAGGGAGTCAACAAGACCGCCGAGCCGCTCCGGCCCGCCGTCGCGATCGGCGAGCGCTGCGTCGATCGAGTCGAGCAGCGGATCGATGGCTTCGTGTTCCGCCTCCATTGCATCGAGCAACGCGAGATTGTCAGGACGGTCGGCCAGCACCCCGTACATGACCGGCCACACCGCATCGTCCTCGGCCCTGTGGTGGATCCGCAGGTACTTCTTGAACATCTCCCAGCCCGCTGCGCTTCTGAGCACCCGGCCGGGGTCGTCCGAACCCTTGGCGGTGAACCGCGCGATCCGCTCCAGGTCACGGCGGAGTGCGTCATGGAATACGTACATGTACGTCATGTCGAGCTTGAAGTTCTCGGCAGTCATGGCCGTCCTCCTGCGTCGTCGGCACTGGTCCCAGTAGTACGACGACGCGGCCTCCCAGGGTGTGAGGTGATCAGCCCGGGAGCCTATGACCTGGAGCCGCCCCCTTCTCGTCGCGCGACGTACTCGGCTCTGCTGATCTCGTACACGCGCACGGGCCGATTGCAGGCGGGCTCCACCGTCTCGCGCTCCACATGCATGCCCAGCTTCGTCATGATCCGTTCGGAAGCGCCGTTGCCGATCTGAGCGATACTGACGATGCGCTCAAGCCCGCGGTCCATAAGACCGAAGCGGAGTGCCGCGCGAGCGGCCTCGGTTGCGATTCCGCGGCCCCAGAAGGCCCGACCCAGCCGCCAGCCGATCTCAACGGCGGGCATCACCTCGGGCAGGAACTCCGGCACCGACAATCCGGTGAACCCCGCAAGCTCGCCGGTGGCTCGTACCTCGACCGCGAACAGCCCGAAGCCGTACTCGTCCCACTCCCGCTCGGCCGCGTCGATCGCGGCACGGGTCTGGTGCTCGTCGCGGACTGACCCGTCGCCGATCCACCGCATGACCGCTGGGTCGGCGTTGATGGCGGCCATGCCCGCGACATCGTCGTCGCGCCACCGCCGGAGCACAAGACGGGACGTGTCGATCGTGGTCACCGCCCAACGCTGTCACGTCGCCGAGGGCTGCTCGCATCGCCTCACCGTTCGTGCTGGGTCGCGTGTCGCTCGCTGCTTCCCTCGCCATCTCGCCGGCGGGCGACTACGACCTCGGTCATTGCAACCAGGAACTGCCGGATCGTGGTCAGTTGCGCCTCGTCGAAGGCCTGCATCGCTGTGACCATGTCCTTGATCAGTGGGCCGAAGAACGACCAGCCGAGCGCGACGGCTTGTTCTTCGACCTCGAGCAGTACTCGGCGCCGGTCGCCAACGTCGCGGACGCGTCGGACGTATCCGGCCGTCTCAAGGCGGTCGAGCAGGGCTGTGGTCGAGGCCGAACTGAGGCCCAGTTGGCTGCCCAGCCATCCGGGCGTGGCGGCCGTACCCGCGCGTGCGGCGTCCAGCAGGCTGATGAGTGCGCGCAGATCGGTCGGGTGCAACCCGTACCGGCTCGCGAACTGCCCGCCGAGTAGGTCAAGTTCGACCGTGAGGCCTCGCAGCAGGTGCACCATCTGCAGGCCCGGTTCCAAGTCATCCACCAGTTCCTCCAGGATCACTCGATAATCTACACTCTCGATGTTCGAGTAAATTCCACAGCCGCGGCAGTGCGGCAACTCGAGGTGACTCATGACGGATGACCAGCCCGCGCGCCCCGAGGCTCAGGCGTCTACGGAGCGGCGCAGGGCCGAGTTCCTCGCCGTCTACGACGCTGTTCTAGCGAGGTGGCCAGTAGACGTCCAATCCGTCGATGTCCCGTCGGCGTACGGCACCACGCGTGTGCAAGTCTGCGGACCGGAGGACGGACCACCGTTGGTGCTTCTCCATGCCGGAGGTGCGACGTCGACCGTGTGGTTCGCCAACGCCGCGGATCTCGCCCGGACGCACCGGGTGTACGCACTCGACCAGATCGGTAGCCCTGGCCATAGCATCCACGACGGCCGGGCCATCAGCGCGCTCGACGACCTCATGGACTGGCTCGACGCCGTGTTCGGCGGCCTTGGCATCGACACCGCTGCGCTATGTGGCCACTCCTACGGCGGTTGGCTGGCGCTGAACTACGCGCTCCACGCTCCTCACCGGGTGAGTGCGCTCGCACTGCTCGATCCAACCGACTGCTTCGCCGGGCTGGCGCTGAACTACCGTCTGCGGGCCGTACCCCTGTTCGTGGCACCGAGCAGAAGGCGTATGCGGGCATTCCTCGACTGGGAGACCGGCGGAAGGCACCTGGACGACGCCTGGCTAGACCTCATCGCGCTCGGAGCCGAGCTACCGCGATCAAAGATCGTGATGCCGCGGCAGCCGGCGGCCGCGGCCCTGCGTGCAGTCACTATGCCGACGCTGATACTCCTGGCCGAGGACAGCAAAGCGCACGATGTCCACCGCGTCGCCCGCAACTCTCGAACCTTGCTGCCCCATGCGAGCATCGATCTCCTGGCCGGCGCCTCGCACCACACTGTCCCTACCGGCGCTCCCGAGCGGCTCAACGACAAGCTCACGAGGTTCTTGACGTTGCCGTGAGCGCTGAGTCGCTCTTCACTTGCGGCTGAGGCTGTTCAGGGCGTCGAGGTCCGCGGGGGTGGGCTCCCACCGTCCGGCTGCCACGTTGGCATGGAGCTGCTCCGGCCGGGTGGCGCCGGCGATCACCGAGGCGACCGCGGGTTGAGCGGCGAGTCCTCCGATGGCCACGTCCAGGATGCTCAGGCCGCGGTCGGCGGCGAACCGCTCGATCGCCTCGATCCGGTCAAAGTCCGCCCGCTCTAGCGGACCGGACCGGGACGCCAGCCGGCTGCCCTCCGGCGCCGGCTCGCCGCGCCGGTACTTACCGGTAAGCAGCCCGTACTCCAGCGGGAAGAACGGCAGCACGCCAACGCCCGCGTGCAGGCAGGCCAGGACAAGCTCCGCTTCCACCGAACGGTCGTACAGCGAGTACTTGTTCTGCGCGCTGATGAACCGGGTGTAGCCGGAAGTCCGCGCGACCCAGTCGGCGTCCACGACCTGCCATCCCGCGAGGTTGGACGAGCCGATGTAGCGGACCTTTCCCTCCACCACCAGTTCGTGCAGCGCAGCGAGGGTCTCCTCGATCGGGGTGGCCGGGTCGGGCCGGTGCAGTTGGTAGAGGTCGATCCAGTCGGTGCCCAGCCGTCGCAGGCTCGCCTCGACTGCTCGCCGGATGTAGCGTCGCGACCCGCGCACGCCCCAGTCGGGGCCGTTGGCGCCCCGCATGTCCATGCCGAACTTGGTCGCAACGATCACGTCCGCTCGCTGCCGCCCGAGTGCCTGCCCGAGCAGCCGCTCGCTCTCGCCCAGACCGTAGGTGTCGGACGTGTCGAACAGTGTGACTCCCGCGTCGAGCGCGGCGTGCACCACCGCGGAGGTCTGGTCACCGTCGATGCGCGAGCCGAACGCGTTGCACCCCAACCCCACCACCGACACGGTCAGACCGGAGCGCCCAAGTTGACGGTAGGTCATGTCAGCCATGAGCATCGAGCCTACTTGGGTACCCGGTTCACCCTCGGCGCGGACGGCGTGTGCAAAGGCGTGTGCAAATAGCTTCCTCTTTGCTGTCCTGGTGACATTAGGAAGCTATTTGCAGCCCGCAGGCGGGGCGCGGACTAGCCGGTGACGCTCACGTCGATGGCGTGCCACCCGGTTGCGCCGCTGGGCACCGGCGGCGCCTGCGTACTGGTCTGGACCTCGCCGTCCGCGGTTGTCGCCCGGACTTCGAGGCGGTGCCCGCCGGGCTCGGCGTCCCACTGCCAGACCCACTGCCGCCAGGTGTCGGCGCTGGGGACGTCGGCGAGATCCGCTTCCTGCCACGGGCCCTCGTCGACGCGAACCTCCACGCGCTCGATCCCGCGGTGCTGCGCCCAGGCCACACCGGCCACAGCCACCGTCCCCGCGGCCACGGTGGCGCCGGCGGACGGAACGTCGATTCGCGACTGCACCTTGACCGGCCCCTGTTCCGACCAGCCGCGGGACGTCCAGTACGCGTCGAACAGGTCGAACCGGCTGACCTCCAGGTCCACGACCCACTTTGTCGCGCTCACGTACCCGTACAGCCCAGGTACCACCATCCGCACCGGGAACCCGTGCTCGACCGGCAGTGGCTCGCCGTTCATCGCCACCGCGAACAGCGAGTCGCGACCGTCGGTGAGCGCGTCCAGCGGCGTGCCGCAGGTCCAGCCGTCGTGGGAGGTGGACAGCACGGCGTCCGCGTCGGCATGCGGGCCGGCCAGACCGAGCACATCGGACGCGCGCACTCCTGTCCACAGCGCGTTGCCGATCAGGTTGCCACCGACCTGGTTGGACACGCAGCACAGCGTGATCCACCGGTCGATCAGCCCGAGCGCGACGAGGTCGTCGAAGCTGAGGACGACCTCCTCGTCGACCATGCCGTGGACCCGCAAGCTCCAGTCCTCCGGGTGCACGAGCGGCACCGACAGTGCGGTGTCGATCAGGTAGAAGTCGCCGTTCGGCGTCTGCCATGGCTCGGCGTCCGGCACGCCGAGGTCGGCGCCTTCCGGCACGCTCGGACCGGGAAGGTCGCGCGGGAGCGCCTGTGGGGACGTGAGGTCGTCGCGGGACGACTCGACCCCGGCCCGCCGGGAGCCGAGCCACCGTCCGATGCCGCTGGTGCCGGCGGCGAGCACCGCGACCGCGGCGGCCGCCCACAGGAACGTCCGGCGGCCGGGCGAGCCTGCCGGCTCTCGCTGGGTGCCGTACGGTTCCTGCTGGATGTCAGCCGGCTCCTGCTGGGCCCCGGTCGGCGTCGCGGGCACTCCCGTCCCAGCGCCGCGCGCCGATACAGCCGCGGCCTCGGCCGAGCCCACCAGCGGCACCAGAACGAGGATCGCGGCAGCCATACCCACGATGACGGGAAGCATGTCGTACACCTGAGAGTCTGGCCGGGTCCAGACCGCGATGCTCGCGACGACGCCGAGCGCGACCGCAGCCAGCACGCCGAGGCCGCGCTGGTACGAGGTGAGCACCCCGATGGCTGCCGCGAGCAGCGCGAACACCACCAGGACGCCGCCGATCAGAATGGGCTTGTCCGCAGTGCCGAACGTGCTGATCGCCCACTCGGTGAGCACCGGAGGGGACAACCCGATCACGGCCTCCCCGACCGCCAGCACCGGGGTGACGGCCCTGCTCAGCGCACCCGCGAGCAGTTCGGCGATGCCGAGGCCGAGGCCGGCGGCCAGCACCCCGGCCACCGCAGCCGGCCAGCGGTTTCTCAGGTCGGTCACGGTTCCATCGTGCGACGTCCGGCGCTCGCGGGGTAGGTCTACTGCGCCGATGTCATCAGATCGTCAGCTTTCGCTTAGCCGACGCAGGTGCTTCGCAAGCGCGGCGAAGGCCCTACCGCGGTGGCTGATCGCGTTCTTCTCTGCGGGGGACATCTCCGCGGTGGTGCGGGCGTGACCATCCGGGACGAAGATCGGGTCGTACCCGAACCCGCCGCTGCCGCGCGGGGCGCGCAGCAGCCTCCCGGTCACGCGTCCCTCCTCGACCACCTCTTCCCCGTCCGGCATGACCAGCGCGGCGACGCAGACAAAGGCGGCACCGCGATGATCGTCCGGCACGTCGGAGAGCTGGGCGAGCAGCAGCGCGAGGTTCGCCGCGTCGTCGCCGTGCCGGCCGCTCCAGCGCCCTGAGAACACACCCGGCATGCCGTTCATCGCGTCGACGCTGATGCCGGAGTCGTCCGCGATGGCCGGCAGCCCGGTGGCCTGTGCCACGGCGCGGGCCTTGAGCAGTGCGTTCTCGGTGAAGGTCAGGCCGGTCTCCTTCACGTCCGGAACGTCGAAGCTGGCGAGGGAGACCAGGTCCACGGCGGCGCCGGACTCCTCCAGGATGTGCCGGATCTCCGGAACCTTGCCCTCGTTGCGGGTCGCGAGCACCACGCGGGGGGCGCTCATGCCGCCAGCGTCCGCCGCTGCAGGTCGGTGAGCTCGGTGCAGCCGGCCTCGGCGAGGCGGAGCAACGTGTCGAGCTCGGAACGGTCGAAGGGTGCGCCCTCCGCTGTGCCCTGCACTTCGATAAACCGCCCGGAGCCCGTCATGACCACGTTCATGTCGGTCTCCGCGCGGACGTCCTCCTCGTAGCACAGGTCGAGCATCGGCTCGCCGCCAACCACTCCCACCGACACGGCCGCCACCGAGTCGCGCAGCACCTCGTCCGCGGCTACCAGCCCCTGCTCCCGCATCCAGTCGACGGCGTCCACCAGCGCGACATAGGCGCCCGTGATCGCGGCCGTCCGGGTGCCGCCGTCGGCCTGCAGCACA
>CAZMXH010000096.1:4830-10011 GCA_964570165.1 uncultured Actinomycetes bacterium | reverse complement strand
GCGCCGTGGTCGTCCGGCACCGCGTCCACCTTGTCGATCCGTGACCAGACGAGCCAGCCGAGGACCAGGATCCCCGCGAGCAGAATGATCAACAACGCGCCGATCCAGCGCAAAGGTCGCGAGCGCCGCTTGGGGCGGAAGTCGCGCGGCTGTACGCCGGGCGGCCGCCGCGCAGGCGTGTCCGGCGGTCGCCTTGGGGGTGGGCTGGGGCGCGACTGGCCAGGCGGGGAGCCGATGCCCCCGCGGGCAGCGCCGACTCTCGCGCCGCCCGGCTGCCCGCTCGGCGTGTACCCGCCGGCCGGAGCTTGGCTGGACGGCTCGCTGGCCGGTGGGCTGTGCGCGACTCCGTCCACGTAGTGCACTCCGGGAACCTTGCCCGAGGTGTACGTGGTCACCTTCGCCGGCCCGGACGGCGGCTGGCCAGGTTCGTCACGCTCGCTCACGGTGGCACGGTACTCGCAGCCGCGCGATCCAAGCTAGCCGCGGTTGACCTTTTCGCAGCCCGTGCGGTCGCTCGGCGCCCGCGAAACGGAGACGTGGGTCGCAGCTCACATGGTGAGCGCGCCCGCGTCGATCGGTAGCGTCACGCCGGTCACGTACCGGGCCTCATCGGAGGCAAGCCACAGGACGGCGTTCGAGATGTCCCGCGCCTCGACCCAGGGGATCGGCAGCATGTTGATGGCCTGGAACCGTTCCTTCATCTGCTCCGGGGTGGGATTCTCCAGGTCTGGCGCGAACAGGTTGTACGTCGGCTCGTTCTGGATCATGTCGGTGTCGACCGTCGTGGGGTGGACGCTGTTGACCCGAATCATGTCCGGAGCCAGTTCCCTGGCCAGCGTCCGCATCAGGCCGACGACGCCGTGTTTGGCCGAGACGTAGTGCCCGATGTTCGCCGAGCCCTTCAGTCCGGCGACCGAACTGGTGATGATGATGGCGCCCCCGCCCGCGGCACGCAGGTGGGGGATCGCCGCCTTGCAGGTGTTCCAGACACCGGTGAGGTTAATGTCGATCATGTCGCGCCAGGTTGACTCGTCCATCTCCTCTACCGGTGCGAAGCTGGAGATCCCGGCGTTCGCGGACACGATGTCGACGCGGCCGAGTTCGGCGACTCCCGCCTCGAGCGCCGACTTGACGGCGTCGTAGCTGCGGACGTCGGCCTGCCGCGCGACGATGCGGCGGTCCAGGGCCTCGACCGCATCCACGGTCTTCGCCAGATCGTCCGGCGTCGCCATCGGATACTGCACCGAGCCGACCTGGTCGCAGATGTCGACCGCGATGATGTCCGCGCCTTCCTCGGCCAGCCTGACCGCATGGCTGCGCCCCTGACCGCGTGCCGCACCGGTGATGAATGCCACCTTTCCCTCAACACGCCCCATTGCATGCCTCCCTCGCTCGGACCGCACCCGGATCGCCGCAGGGTGCCAAGGTTGGGCCCGATGTTAGTGGCACTAAGTGCCGAAAGAAACCCCAGGAAATGACCGACGGCGACGGCGCACCCTGCCGCCCTTCACCCGCAGGGGCAGAGGTACGCATGGTGCAGAGCAAAAGCTGTGTGACATTTGAGATTCATGAGATGACCCTCGGCGTGGCGCACCCCCGCGGCACGGCACACGCCAGATACTGATCAACCGTTGGATGTCGACACCACGGGGGACGTAGATGGTCGCAACCGCAACGGACAGCCGTACCGCCAGCCGCAGGCGGCCCCCGCCGTCGGTCCGGGCCCAGCTGGCGGAGGCTGCGCGGTTCCGGCGGGCTCTGTTGCTGGTCATCGGGAGCATCCCGTTGCCGGGCATCGCCCAGTTCATCGCGGGCAACCGGACGCTCGGGCGAATGGTCCTGCAGGTGTGGGCAGGCCTCGTCGCCGTGGTGGCGGTGGTGGTGTGGCTCGTTCCGTTGGACACCCTGGCCGGCCTGGCCGTCCGGCCGTGGGTGCTGACCACGTTCAAGGTTCTCGCCTTCGGCGCCGCCGCGGTGTGGGTCTTGCTGATCCTCGACGCCTGGCGCCTGGGGCGCCCGCCGCAGCTCATCCAGAGGCACCGGCTGGCGTTGGTCGCGACGACGCTCGCCGTGGCAGCGCTCGTCGCCACGCCGTTCTGGGTGGCCACGCGCTATGCGAGCGCCGCACACGACACGGTGGTCGAGATGTTCCCGTCCGGCCAGGTCGCCGCGGCTAGCGACGGCAGGCTGAACATCCTGCTGCTCGGCTCCGACGCGGGGCCGGACCGGACCGGCGTCCGTCCCGACAGCCTCAACCTGGTGTCGGTGGACGTCCGCACCGGCGCGACTACCGTGATCGGCGTCCCCCGCAACCTCGAGCAGGCCCGGTTCCCCAGCGGAACGCCGGCGGCGGAACGCTTCCCCCGGGGTTTCCGCGGCGACGGCGACCGCGTGGATTGGATGATCAACGCGACCTGGACGTACGGCGAGGCGCATCCAGACCTGTTCCCCGACTCCGACGAGCCGGGTCCCGAAGCCGTCATGCAGGCCGTCGAGGGCACGCTCGGCCTGCCGGTCCACTACTACGTGGCGGTCGACATGCAGGGGTTCGAGGACCTCGTCAACGCGGTCGGCGGCATCACGATCCGGGTGGAGGACGACGTGCCCATCGGACAGCAGGGCCGGGTGATCGAGGAGGGCCTGCATACGCTGGACGGCGGCGAGGCGCTGTGGTACGCGCGGTCCCGGACGGGCAGCAGCGACTACGACCGGATGGCCCGGCAGCGTTGCGTGCTCGGCGCGATGGCGAACGAGCTCAACCCGGGCACCGTGCTGCAGAAGTTCACCGGGCTCGCCGAGGCGTCGGCCGGGATGGTCACCACCAACATCCCCCAGCAGGAGCTGCCGCAGCTGGTGAACCTGGCTTGGAAGGCCAAGGAGCTGCCGGTCAACTCCGTCCAGCTGATCCCTCCGTTGATCGTCCCGGGAGCGCCGGACTTCGAGATCATCTCCGAGGAGATCGACGAGGCGTTCGAGGCGGCGGAGCAGGCCGCCGAGGAAGCCCGCGAGGACGGCTCGGCCGGGCCCGCGAAGGCGTTCGGCCCTCAGGACGACGATGCCGACGACGCCGACGAGGATGCCACCGAGTCGGTGGTCGCGCTCGACGAGGTGTGCAGCTACGAGTGAGTCGGGGACGACCCTGACATCTCCCCCAGAGCAGCCCTGAACGCTCCCTTGGACGGGGCATTTCCTCAGGTCATCGCTCCTACGGTGGTCGCACGGGGGCGCGGCGTTGCGCCCCCGGCCAGGCACCGAGATGAGATGAGGAACGATGATCAAAGCACGAGGGCTCACCAAATGGTACGGCGACACGACGGCCGTGGACGCGGTTGACTTCACCCTCGAGCCGGGGACGGTCACCGGCTTCCTCGGGCCGAACGGCGCAGGGAAATCGACGACCATGCGGATGGTGCTGGGGCTTGATCACCCCTCGGCAGGCACGGTCACCGTGAACGGACGGGCGTACCGGGACATGCCCGCGCCGCTGCACGAGGTGGGCGCGCTGCTCGAGGCGCGGGGGATCCACGGCGGCCGCTCCGCGTACAACCACCTGCTGTGGCTGGCGAAGAGCAACGGCATCCCCTCGCGCCGTATCGACGAGGTGCTCGATCTCGTCGGACTGACCGATGTGGCGCACAAGCGGGTCGGCGGGTTCTCCCTCGGGATGGGCCAGCGGCTGGGCATCGCCGCGGCACTGCTCGGCGATCCCCGTGTGCTGCTGTTCGACGAGCCGGTCAACGGGCTGGACCCGGAGGGCATCCGCTGGGTCCGCACGCTGATGCGCGACCTTGCCGCCGAGGGCCGCACGGTCTTCGTGTCCAGCCACCTGATGTCAGAGATGGCGCTGACCGCTGACCACCTGCTCGTGATCGGCCGGGGCCGGATCCTCGCGGACACCGACATGGCCGACTTCATCGCACGCAACTCGGCCGGCCACGTCCGTGTCCGGTCGCCGCACGCCGCGGAGCTTGCCGCGAGCCTGAACGCGCACGGCTACGGCGTCGAGCCGGTCGGGGACGGCGAGCTGGCCGTGACGGGAGCGACCGCCGAGCAGGTCGGCGTCGTTGCGGGGACCGACGGGCTGTTCGTCTACGAACTGCACGCTGTCGAGGCGTCGCTGGAGGAGGCGTTCATGCGGCTCACCGCCGACAGCGTCGAGTACCACGCCGGCGGAACTCGCGACTTGTCAGGCCAGGGTGCCGCGTCCGCCCAGGCAGGGGAGTTGTCCGGCCTAACAACCGACCGAAGCAAGAACACCGCTGGAGTGTGACAACCGATGACAACCGCAACCCTCACCCCCATCGAGGCGCCGGGCCGCCCCGGCTTCCGCCGTACGGTCAGCGCGGAGTGGACCAAGCTGCGCACTGTCCGGTCGACGGTGTGGACGCTGGCCGCCCTGGTGGTCGTCAGCGTGGGCCTGACCGCTCTGGTGACCGCGCTGGTCGCCCCCGAGGTGGCCGAGAGCTTAGCCGCCGGTGAGCCGCTCGAGGACCCGGTGGGCGCGTTCACCACGTGGGGGCTGTTCTTCGGCCAGATCGCGGCGCTCGTGCTCGGCGTGTTGGTCGGCTCGGCGGAGTACACGACCGGAACGATCCGCGTGACGCTGGCCGCCGCGCCCCAACGGCTGCGGGTGCTCGGCGCGAAGACCCTCGTCCTGGCCGGAGTCATGGTCGTGCTGGGCACCGCGACGACGGCCGCGAGCTTCCTGGCGGGCAACTACTTCCTGGACCGAGAGGGCCTCGGGCTCGCCATCGGCGACGACGGCGTGCTTCGGACGATGTTCGGCGGCGGGCTGTACCTGGCCATGCTGGCGGTGTTCGGGCTCGCGCTCGGGCTGCTGCTGCGGCACACCGCGGGCGCGGTGACGGTCGGCCTCGGGTTGATCTTCGTGGCGGGCAACCTTGTCATGCTGATCCCGGGCACGGTCGGCGAGTGGCTGACCAAGCTGATGCCGGGCAACGCCGGCTCCACGATCGCGACGGTGGAGCACTTCAACCCGATGCTGCTCGACCCCTGGGTCGGGTACGCGGTCTTCACCGCCGAGACGATGGCGCTGCTCGCGTTGGCGGGGTGGCTGTTCACCCGTCGGGACGCGTAGCACGCCCCCCTTTCGCGGTGATAAATGGCGGGAGGGTGGCGACAAACCCGCGGTTGGGGGGCTAGCCCCAGATAAAAACCGCG
>CAZMXH010000096.1:0-4820 GCA_964570165.1 uncultured Actinomycetes bacterium | reverse complement strand
GGGTTGGGGGGGGGGCTGTTCCCCGGTGGGGACGCTTAGCACGCGCCTCCCCTTTTGCGCTTTTTTCTGGGGCGATCTCTGCCAAACCGGGGCTTTTTGGCTGCGATCGCCCATGATCAACACGGGTGATCGAGAGACGGCCGATGCTTGCGCCGGGTAGGGTTTCGTGGCGTCATGAACGTTGAGAAGGTCTCCGGTCCCTGGCCTCCGGTGTCGGTCATCATGCCGGCGCGCAACGAGGAGAAGCATCTGGCCGCCGCCGTAGCTCGGGTGCTGGACCAGGACTACCCGGGAGAACTCGAGGTCGTGGTGGCCCTCGGCCCGTCCGCAGACCGAACAGAGGCGGTGGCGCGGTCGCTGGCTGCTGCCGACAAGCGGATCCGGCTGGTCGACAACCCGGACGGACGGACGCCGCAGGCGCTCAACGCCGCCATCAAGGCCTCTCGGTACGACATCCTCATGCGGGTCGACGGCCACGGCCTGCTGTCCGACCGGTACATCAGCCGGGCGGTGGAGGTGCTCCAGGAGACCGGCGCGGCCAATGTGGGCGGCATCATGCAAGCCGAGGGTGTGACCCCTTTCGAGCAGGCGGTTGCGCGGGCCATGACGTCGCGTTTGGGCATCGGCGCCGCACCGTTCCACGTCGGCGGAGAGGCCGGGCCGGCGGACAGCGTCTACCTCGGGACCTTCCGCCGTGACGTACTCGAGCGGCTCGGCGGCTACGACGAGCACTTCGTGCGGGCCCAGGACTGGGAACTGAACTACCGGATCCGGCAGGCGGGCGAGACCGTCTGGTTCACGCCGGACCTGACGGTCACCTACCGCCCGCGGTCGACCCTGCGCGCGCTGGCGGCGCAGTTCTTCCGGTCCGGCCAGTGGCGCCGGGAAGTGATCCGGCACTACCGCGAGACCGCGAACCCCCGCTACCTCGCCCCTCCGCTGGTCGTCGCGGCGGTCGCCGTCGGCCTGATCGCCGGGGTGGCCGCGCTGCTCGGCGCTCCCCTGTGGCTGGCCGCGGGCTGGCTGGCGCCCGCCGGCTACGCCGCGGGGGTGCTGGGAGCCAGCGTTGTCGTCGGCCGCGGCATGCCGTTGCGCGCCAGGCTGTGGCTTCCTGCCGTGCTCGCCACCATGCATCTGAGCTGGGGGTTGGGCTTCCTCACCCGCCGCCGCTGAGCCGTCTCCCGCCGATCATGCGGCCGGCGATGACTATGCCGCGGACGGCAGCCGGCCCAGTACCCGGGCGAGGTGCGGGTCCTCACCGTCCGTGGGCGACAGGCCGCGCACCGCCTCGAAGGCCTCGATGTGGAAGCCGTACTCGTCGCGCAACTGCTTGGCGAAGTGGTGATGGTCGATGAGCCATCGATAGTGGCTTCCGTAAGTCCCGTCAGCCGACCGGTCCTTGACCGTCCGGAACTCAGCCGCCAGGACGAAGCCGTCGTCCAGCGCGTTGACGAGAGTCCGCAGCAGTGTCCGCTCCGCCGCCCCGTCGATGGCGTGCAGCACGCGGCGAAGGTAGACAACGGGCGGCCGTACGCCGTCGGTGGCAGCGGCATGCCGGGTCAGGTAGGCATGGAGGTCGTCGGCGGAGGCGACATCCACGCACTCGAAACACAGCGAGCCGGGGCCGTTGAACTCGCTGGCGCCGGCATTCGCCAGGTTGATGGATGGCATTCGGCGAGCGGTCGCTCGCCAGCGCGGTGCGACCCCGCTTGGCGAGGTAAAGGGCGCCGCGCGCGAGCGCGTTACGCGGGTCTTGGTACGTGCAAGCACTCGCCGCGCTCGGGTGGGGACTTGTGGCATGCTGTCTCGATACGGGGGAGCCGGACGTTGGTGTCGAGATGCGGGCGCACCGCCGGGCCGCGCCAGTAAACGAAAGGGCTGGTCATGGTCTCCCTGAGACGTCTTGCCTACAGCGTGGTTTACGGCAGCCGGCTCAATGCCATCCCGCCCACACAGCGGCCGTACGTGGTGCGGGGCCTGCGGCGCTACCACGATCGACGGTACCGTCGGCGGTTGCGTACAGCGCCGGTGATGTCGGCGGACGAGTACCGCGCGAAGGTGCCGGCAGCCGAGATCGAGGAGTACATCGGCTGCGTGCTGTGCGGCGAAAGTAACGTCCAGCCGCTGTTCCGCCCTTCCCGGCGGCAGCGGTCGGCCCGCTGGTCGTACCGCGTCGTACGGTGCCCGGGGTGCGGCCTGCTGTACCGCAATCCGAACATCAAGCCGGAGCGCCTCGGTGAGCTCTACGCGGACAGGTACAGCGCGTTCCTGTCCGGAAGCTACACGCGTAAGCGGCGCCGGCGGTACGCGCTGACCATGCAGGCGTTCGGCTCCGTGTTCGCCGACGCCGGCGGACGGCGGCTGCTGGACTTCGGCTGCGGCAACGGGCTGTTCCTGCGGGAGGCCGAGAAGCGCGGCTTCAAGGCGTTCGGCGTCGACCTGTCGCCGGACTCGGTGGAGCAGGCGAGGAAGCACCTGCGCACCGCCGAGGTCTTCGTCGGCGCGCCCATGGACGTTGCCGAGATCGCGGCCGGTGACTTCGGCGTCATCACGATGTGGTCCGTGCTGGCCCACCTGCCCCGCCCAGTCGACACCCTGACCACGCTGCGTTCGCTGCTGGCGCCCGACGGTGTGTTGCTGATCCTGACCGTCAACGCGAACTCGCTGCTGCTCAAGGCGCACGGCTCCCGGTGGAACGGTTTCACCAAGAATCACCTGATGTTCTACTCGCCGGACACGCTGCCGCGGCTTCTCGAGTTGGCCGGCTTCGCCGGCGTCGCGTTCGCACCGTTCTACGGGGACACCGTCGAGGCGGGGACGACCGCACTGTCCGCCGACCGCGTCGCCCGGTTGCGCCGGGCGGTGGACGAGACCCGGGGCGGCAACATGATGCGCGCGCTCGCGTTCGCGGATGACGACGCGGTGCAGCGGTGGGGAGCAACACTGACCGTGCAGCGGCTCGGCGAGGCGGCGTAGTGGCGAGGACGATCGGGATGACCACCAGCCGCCGTACCCGCGTGACCTACCAACTGGCCTACGCGCTTCGCCATCCGGGCCGGATCATGCCGCACCTCCGCCGGCTGACCCGTGACCTGCGGCTGCGCCGCGCAACGGGCGGCGACCACGTCGCGTACTACCGGGCGGTCATGGCCGACGACGCCGCTCGCAACCCGGAGGCCGCGGTGGGCTCGCCGCGCCACGAACGCTGGCTCGCGCTCGGCAAGCTGCAGTACGACTACCTGATCGACCATGGGCTGCGTCCGGAGCACCGGATGTTGGAGATCGGGTGCGGCAACCTCCGGGCGGGATGGCGGTTCATCGACTACCTGGAGCCGGGCCACTACCACGGCATCGACATCTCGCCGGACATCCTGATCGACGCGCTCCGAGTGGTCGCCGAGCGCGGCCTGCAGGCGAAGCTGCCCTCCCTGACGCTCGTCCAGGACCTCACCTTCGGCTTCCTTCCCGACGAGCAGTTCGACGTGGTGCACGCGCACAGCGTCTTCTCGCACTCGCCGCTGTACGTCATCGACGAATGCCTGGCCAACGTCGGGCGCATCCTGAGGCCTGACGGTTGGTTCGACTTTACGTTCGACCGGACGGAGGGCGAGGAGCACCACGTGCTCCACGAGGACTTCTACTACCGCACCGAGACCCTGGTCGGCCTGGCCGAGTCGCACGGCCTGCGGGCGCAGTTCATGGACGACTGGGAGCGGCTGCCGCACAAGCAATCCAAGATCCGCGTCACTCATCGGTGAGAACCCGGCAACGGCGGGTAACACGCATACTTGCCCGTTTCGCCCCGCTACGGCGTTGGGCGTGCCGCGACCAATCGAGGAGTGCGTGTGACTGCGATCGAACACCGGAGGGAAGCCGACGGGCCACAGCCGGACTACTCGGCCCGAGAGTTCACCGCTGAAGAGATCGCCAATGGCGTCCATCGACAGTTCATCGGCGGCGTCTGGGACGCCCACGGCGCGCGGCAAGTCGAGTATCTCAAGGAACACGGGCTGCGGCCCGAACACCGGGTGCTCGACGTCGGCTGCGGATGCTTCCGCGCCGGCCGGTACTTCATCGACTACCTTCACCCAGGCAACTACTACGGCGTGGACGCGAACCGATCGCTGCTCCAGATCGGCTACGACGTCGAACTCAGCGACGAGCAGCGTCGGCGGCTACCCATCGGCAACCTACGCGCCACGGAGCGCTTCGACGTCGAGTTCGGTACCTTGTTCGACTTCGCGATCGCTCAGTCGGTGTTCACCCATGTCTCGCTCAACCACATCCGGCTGTGCCTGTACCGGGTCTCGCAGGTGCTACGCCCGGGGGGCTCGTTCTTCGCGACGTTCTTCGAACAGCCGGCCAGCACACCGGTCGACCGGATCCTCGGTTCGCACAAGGCCAGGCCGTTCTTCACCGAGAAGGACATCTTCTGGTACTACCGTGCCGACCTGGAGTGGGCGGCACAGATCGGCCCGTGGCGTGTGAACTACATCGGCGACTGGGGTCACCCGCGGAACCAGATGATGATGGAGTTCGTCCGTCTCGCCGACGAGGAGCAACCCGAGCGGCGGCAGTCCGCGCGGCGGAGGCGCCGGTGGCTATCCGGACGGCTGGCCTCGCGCCGCGGTTGACCACGTTCAGCGGGTCGGGCGGCCCATTCCCCGGGGCACGCGGCGGGGGGGGTGGGTGGCCCTGGGGTGGTCGTTAATCGGGTCGGGTCAGGTATTACTAACACCGCAACGAGGGTACGGGGCGGGTCCGGACAGGGCGTTCGCACTTCTCCGCGCTATCCGCGGATTTCTGCGAACGCACCGGTT